>JANYLF010000161.1 GCA_025357995.1 Acidimicrobiia bacterium
GCTTAGGGCTCCAGCACACTCGTTCCGACGGGCGCCGCGCTGACCCACGCGCTGACTGCTCCGCGCAGCGCATCGGACGCGAAGATCACCAAGCGTTCGTCGTGTGCCGGGTCGCCCTGATCGAGCCAAGCGAGAATCGCCTCCACGAGGTACCCCACGCAGGTCTGCGCCGCCCACTCGCGCATCGCCGGTTCCACGTACGGTTCGAGCAGCAGCCGTGAGACGGCGAGTGCGTGCTCGCGCAGCTCGTCGGCATAGCCCGCGAAAGCGGACTCGCGCGCCGCGTGGCGCCACAGCAGCCGCACGCCTTCGGGGTGTTCGCGTGCCACCGCCAGCATGGAACGCACGATGCCTTCCGGGCCGAGGTGTAGCCCCTCTCGGAACTCTTCGGTGAGCCGCTGATGCACGCGTTCGAGCACGGCGCGATAGAGCGCCTCTTTGGAGTCGAAGTGGCGGTAGACGATCAGCTTGGTGATTCCCGACGCGGCCGCGACTTCCTCCATCGACGTCGCGGTGTACCCGTCGAGCACGAAGGCCCGAGCGGCACCGTCGAGGATGGCGAGTCGGCGGTCGGCCCGGGCGAGGGGCCCGGTCACCGCCGCTGGCGAACCTCCGGGCGAGATGCTGGGCGGAGCGCTGGTTGCCATAGGTATACCCGTGAGTATACCCTCATCGGTGTACCAGTCAATCGGCGGTGGAGGTCGAACATGAGTGACGTGACGGCGTGGACCGAGGCGGAGCTCCTGGCCGACGAACCCGGACTCTCCCCGCTGGTGGTGGCGGGGTATCGATGCCACGGCGGATTCGACGCCGACGGGAGGTACTGCTCACCCCGCACGCGGTTCCGTGCTCCGGCGATCGCGGCGTGGCAGGCGAAGCACCGCGCCGACTTCGGAACCGAGCTGCTCGACGCCGGGCTCGATACCTGGCCGCCCGCCACCCCGAACGTCGCGCAGTCGCGGTATCTCCTTCAGCAGGGTGTGCGCGAGCCGGTGATCGCCGCGCTGACGCGGATCGGAACCGTCGAGGGATTCGGCGCCGCGATGCGGATGTGGTCGATCGGCGATCTGCAACGGTTCTTCGCCGACTCGATCGCCGACACCACGCTCGCGCATCTCGACGGCGGGATGTTCGAGGCCCAAGCGCGTGACGAGGCGGGTTGGGACGAGGAGTACGGGCACCAGCACATGTGGTTCGCGGCGCGTGACCTCGCATTCGAGTCGCCGGATGTGGAGGACATGACCGACCTCATGCTCTTCCGGCTCGGCGTGACTGCCGCGCCCGGTGCGGCGCTGCCCGACCCGGAGGAAGTGCGGAGGCGTCAGCGCGAGCAGCAGATGTTCCCGACGCTCGATCTCGAGATCGAAGCGCTGATCCAACGCATGATCGGGCTCCTGCTCATCGAGATTTCCGCGGCGCACCTGTTCTCCTGGGCCGAAGCACTTCTCGCGGATAAAGAGCTCGCGGCCGGTGACGGTGCGGCGGCGACGCTCGTGGGTTACATCCGCCAGGACGAGTCGCCCCACGTGGAGTACCTGCGGACCGCGCTGAGCGAGATGCGGGACCGGACGTTCGTCGGAACGTCGGGAGAACACATCGCCGGGGCGCGCGTCATCACCGGGATGTGGGAACGGGGAATTGCGGATTCTATCGGGACCCGTCGCGCCGCCAACGTGCGCCTCGCTCGTACCGAGCTGGAAGACGGGCTGGCCGATCATCCGCGCCGCGCCGACATCGTCGCCGAGTACGACGCGCTCGCGACCCCGGAATCCGCAACGGTCGGAGCGTCCGCGTGAAGTTTGGTGTGTTCTACGAGCACCAGCTGCCCCGCCCGTGGGAGCCCGACAGCGAACAACGTCTCATCCAGCACGCGCTCGAACAGATCGAACTCGCGGACTCACTCGGCATCGATTACGTGTGGGAGGTCGAGCATCACTTTCTCGAGGAGTACTCGCACTCCAGCGCGCCCGAGGTGTTCCTCGCGGCCGCGTCGCAGCGCACGAAGCGGATTCGGCTCGGCCACGGAATCGTGCAGACGCCGCCGCCGTTCAATCATCCCGCGCGCGTCGCCGAGCGGATCTCGATGCTCGACCTGGTGTCGAACGGTCGCGTCGATTTCGGCACCGGCGAATCGAGCTCCGAAGCGGAGCTGGGTGGATTCCTCATCGACCCGGCACTGAAGCGCGAGATGTGGGAAGAGGGTCTGCGCGTTGCGTTGCGCTGCATGACCGAAGCGCCGTTCACCGGTCACGCGGGTCCGCACGTGACGATGCCGCCACGCAATGTGGTACCCAAGCCGGTGCAGCGTCCGCATCCTCCGGTCTGGGTCGCGTGTAGTCGGCGCGACACGATTCTGCTCGCCGCGCAGAAGGGCATCGGCGCGTTGGCATTCGCGTTCGTCGATCCGGAAGAGGCGCAACAGTGGGTCGCCGACTATCACCGCACCATGGCCGCCGAAGGTGTGCCGATCGGGGATGCCGTGAACTCCGAGCTCGCGTGCGTCACCACGTTCATGTGTCATGAAGACGAGGCGACTGCGATCGCGCGCGGACTCGCGGGGGCCAACTTCTTCGGGTACTCGCTCGCGCATTACTACGTGTTCGGTCGGCATCAGCCCGGCGTGACCGACGTGTGGGCCGAGTACGAACAACGCCGGACCGAGCAGGGATTCGATCCCGAGGCGGTGGCGGCCGCGGCGGTGAATCAGGACCGACTCGGCGCCAAGGTGGTCGAGGATGGCGCCGCGGGACTCCGTGGCGCGGTGGGGACTCCCGACCAAGTACGTGAATATCTGCGCCGGTACGAGGACGCTGGCGTCGATCAGGTGATCTTCACCGCGCAGGCCGGGAAGAATCGCCACGAGGACATCATGGAGAGCCTGGAACTCTTCGGCCGTGAGGTGCTCCCGGAGTTCATGGAACGCGAAGAACGCGCGGTGAAGGATCGGACCCGTCGCAACGACGAGATGACGAACACGCTCATGGCGCGCAAGCCCGAAACCGACCACCCGCCTCTTCCCGCACCCGACTATTCCTTTCCGGCCATGGTGCGGGCGATGGCCGATCGGTCGGGGTCCGACGATTTTCACGTGTGGCTCGACTCCTTCGCGGACCAATCGGCCGGCGGTGACAACCCCATGCGCGACCTCATCGGGTAAGGGGGAAGGAACGGGGTCGCCATTAGCCTGCGGCCGATGTTTGATCGCCTGGCGGATCTCGAGTCGGAACTCGAGCGGATCGAAGGTCAGTTGGCTGACCTCTACGCGTCCGGTGATCGCAACGCGGCCGCGAGCGCCGGTCGACGCGCGTCGGAACTGCGTCCGGTGGTGGAGGCGTACCGCGAGTGGTGCACCGCGGAAACCGAGATCGCCGACGCCAAGGAGATGTCGGCCGCCGAGGACGACGTCGAGATGCTGGCCTTCCTCCGTCAGGAACTCGAGACCAAAGATGCGCAGCGTCTCGGTCTCGAGGCTCGCATCAAGGAGCTGTTGGTTCCGAAGGATCCCAACGACGGGAAGAACGTCATCGTGGAGATTCGCGGCGCCGAGGGTGGGGAGGAGGCCAACCTCTGGGCGGGTGAGCTGTACCGAATGTATGAGCACTACGCCGAGGGTCACCGCTGGAAGACGGAGGTGCTCTCGAGCCAAGCCTCGGATATGGGTGGGTTCCGAGAGATCACCTTCGTCGTGCGCGGTGTCGACGCGTGGTCTCACCTCAAGCACGAAGCCGGACCGCATCGCGTGCAGCGAGTCCCCGCGACCGAGAGCCAAGGCCGCATCCACACCAGCGCGGCGACGGTCGCGGTGTTGCCCGAGGCCGAAGAGGTCGACATCTCGATCGACATGAACGACCTCGAGATCGACACGTACCGATCGACGGGTCCGGGCGGGCAGTCGGTCAACACGACCGACTCCGCGATTCGTATGACGCACAAGCCCACGGGCTTGGTGGTCACCTGTCAGGACGAGAAGAGTCAGCTTCAGAACAAGGACAAGGCGCTGCGCATCCTGCGTTCTCGTCTGTTGCAGCTGGAGCAAGACAAGCAAGCCGCAGAACTCGCGGATACGCGTCGCAGCCAGGTGGGAAGTGGTGGCCGGTCCGAGAAGATCCGCACGTACAACTTCAAAGAGAACCGTGTCACGGATCACCGGATCGGTCTCACACTCCACAGCCTCGACGCCGTACTCGCCGGCGATCTCGACGCCATCGTGACGGCGCTCATGGCCGACGAACGTCAGCACCAACTCGAGGACGGTGAGTCCTGACCGTCACATGGGGTGAGCTTCGGGCGGATGCCGAAGCGCAGCTCCGCGCGATGGCGGTGCACGATCCGGCGAGCGAGGCGCGCTGGCTGATCGAAGCGGTGTCGGGGATGGACTTCACCGAGCAGGTGTTGGAAGCCGACGCCTTGGTCTCGCAGCGCGCGGTCACGCAACTCGACGAGTTGCTCGCGCGCCGATCGACCGGTGAACCGATCCAATACGTCCTCGGTGCGTGGAACTTCTGTGGGCTTGATCTGTTCGTGGACCGCCGCGTCCTGATCCCGCGGCCCGAGACGGAGACCGTGGTGGCGCACGCGATCGCCGAAGTCCAACGGCTCGGCGAGCGCGTGGGTCGGGCCGACCCATGGACGGGCGGTGTCACGCACTACGCAGTCGCGGATCTGGGCACGGGATCGGGTGCGATTGCCTTGGCGCTCGCCGATGCGCTGCCCGATGCCGAAGTGTGGGCCACCGATGCCAACGAGGACGCGTTGCACGTTGCCCGCGCCAATATTGCGGCGACCGGATCGAGTGCCACGCGGATCCGCGTCGCGTCGGGCGTATGGTTCGCCGCGTTCCCCGACGAACTCCGTGGCTCGTTCCTCGTGGTGGTGTCGAACCCTCCGTATATCGCACACGGGGAGGAGCTTCCCGCCGCGGTGCACGACTGGGAACCCCACGACGCGCTGTTCGCCGGTCCTACCGGGTTGGAAGCGATTGCGGCGTTGCTGACCGAGGCCACGGATTGGCTCGACGCGGCGGGCACGCTCGTACTGGAACTCGCGCCACACCAAGCGCTGACGGCGTCCCAGATGGCTCGCACGCTCGGGTACGCAGAGGTCCTGGTGCGACAGGATCTCGCGGGCCGTGACCGAACGCTGATCGCCCGCAAGCGAGCCTAATTTCGGGCCCTCTGCTCGCGCTCCGTCAGAGCGCCGGACCGCGGCTCGCTCCGGGCCCGCTCGCTCCGCTCGGTTGGCTACATTCGGATATGGCTGAAGACGAGCTCGATGTCGACGCGATGCTGGAACGATTCCGCGACCGCGCGGCGGCGGTGAAAGACCGACCGCTGCCACCGGTGGCGGGACCGCAGCGCGAGAACTTTGTCCGCCAGGCCCAGGCCGACTTCCAGGACTACGCGATGCTCGGAGACGCCACGTGGGACTTCACCGACGGCATCCTCACCCTCCGCATCGACCTCAACGAGTAGCGCTACCCCTTCTCGTTGGGATCGAGTCGTTGGAGAAACGCGCGGTCGACTGCGACCCAGACGGTCTTCGAGAATGGGTAGTAGACGATCGGACCGAGCACCGCGATCGGAACCACCACGAGGAGGACGGGGAGCACGGGCACCTTCGGGATCGTCGCGATGAGGATGGCGATGAAGACCAATGCGAAGAGACCACCGGTGGCGACGATGTTGATCGCCAGCGCGCCGGCCCAGTACCCCTGCTCCCGTTCGAAGTGCAGACCGCAGCGCGGGCAGTCCGGGGCCATCTTGAAGTAACCCTTGAACAGGTGACCGGATCCGCAACGCGCGCAGCGCATCGTGAATCCCCACCAGAACGATGTACCTCGGCTGGGTGCGGTGGTCGCCACGGTGAGGCAACATACCCGGCCCCGATCAGAAAAGGCTCACGATGCCCGCACGCGACTTGACCGCGATCGACCACGTCCTCTCGACCACCCGCTCGGTGCGCAAGCGTCTCGACTTCGACCGTGCGGTCGAGCCGGAGATCATCGAGGAGTGTCTCCGACTCGCGATTCAGGCGCCGACGGGTGGGAACAGCCAAGGGTGGCGTTGGATCGTGGTCACCGATGCCGCGAAGCGCCTCGCGCTCGCCGAGATGTACCGCGAGATCGCGACGCCGTACCTCAAGGCGGGTCTTGGCGGAGACGCGGAGGTGTCGGCGCAACAGGGTCGGGTTATCGATTCCGCGACCTATCTGGCGGAGCGACTGCACGAGGTCCCGGTGCACGTCATCCCGTGCATCTACGGCGAGTTGGACTCGCTTCCCAATTTCGCCGCGGCGGGAAGCTACGGATCGATCATGCCCGCGATGTGGAGCTTCCAACTCGCGTTGCGCAGTCGCGGTCTCGGTTCGGTGTTGACCACGTTGCACTTGCCGGTGGCCGAGCGCGCTGCGGCACTGCTCGACATTCCCGCGGGCGTCACGCAAGTAGGGCTGATTCCCGTCGCGTACTTCACCGGGGACGATTTCAGGCCCGCGGTGCGGCGTCCGGTGGAGGAGATCACCTACTGGAACAGCTGGAAGCAAGCCCGCTGATCAGGTGATGACGCGTGATCAGGTGATGACGTTGGTGTCGCCGTCGGCCCGGAACTTCACCGCGCGGCCTTCCCAGGGCTGCGTGCACATCTCGCGCAGCGTGTCGGCGTCGGTGCAGTTGGCTAACGCGCGGCGATCGTCGGCCAGGACCACGCTGAGGATCCCGATCGTCGGAGTTCCGTCGCGATCGAAGGCCACCGACGTCGCCTCGACTTCGCCGCTGGCGTCGATCACTCCCGCCGCTTCGCGCCGCGGGAGCGCGTCGACCTGCGCCTGGGTCACGCCCGGATCGACGCGGTTGAAGCCGCCCGCCGGGGGAGTGGTGGAATAGAGCCCCACGCTGTGCTTGGTTGCGTACCAGCCGAGGGCGGTGACGAGCCCGATGGATCCAGGGTCGGTACGACACGCTTCGACCATGGCCGCGATGGAATGCGTCACGTAGTTGTTGCCCGGTCCACCGGCGAATGCCAGTCCGCCGGTGACGGTCAGCGGGCGATCATCACCACCGGTCCGGCCCGCGAGCCCGAGCGAATCCATCGCGAGTTCGACCGCGGCAGGAAAGCACGAATAGAGATCGAAGCGCGCGACATCGTCGAGCGTGACGCCGGCGGCGGCGAGCGCGGCGTGACCCGCGATTCCGATCGCGGTCGATCGCGCCAGAGAGTCGCGTTCGGTCACGAAGTAGTGGTCGTGCGCGTCCGCGCCGGCCACCGGGAACACCATCCGATCCCTCGAAACGCCGGCGGCGACCGCGGCTTCGTACGAACACAAGATCACCGCGGCGGCTTGATCGACGTCGAGGTTCGCGCACATGCGTTTTGTGTACGGGAAACACACGTGGCGATTGTCGACAGTGGGCGTGGCGATCTCCGCGGTGCTGTACGCGGTACGTGACCAAGCATCCGGATTGCCGGCGGCGACCGCCGCGAACTGCGACCAGAGCTCACCGACCGCGTGTTGGTGCTCGTCGATCCCATGGCCACGCGCGTTCCTGAGCGCGGTCTCGAAGAGCGGGTACACCTGCGTCGGCGCGAGCGCACGATGCGCCATCTCGTATTGGGTGGTGCCAGAGCGGTCGTC
>JANYLF010000167.1 GCA_025357995.1 Acidimicrobiia bacterium
CGCGCTTGCCGTCGCCGTTCGGATACACCACGTTGACGCGGCCGTCGGGCCAGTAGCGCGTTTGCGAACGGGCGAAATCTCGGAGCGCCTCGAACGTCATCGCCCGGTCACCGAACGCGGCCATCACGACCGGGGAATCGAACGGGTCCATGAACGCGCCCTTCTCGCGCGTCGGCGTGTCGACGAACTGTTCTTGGGACGCATTGAGCGAGGAATGGCGGGCCAGGTTCCAGACCGCGTCGAGCGCCGGTTTCGACGTGTGGAACTGCGCGGCGTGCTCATCGGGGAAGGACGCGTGACGGGTCATCACAGACACATCGGCCTTGCGCAGCGACTCTCCCGCGCCGATCACCTCGAGGTAGCGGAACCCGAGGTACGAGAACGGACGGAACTCCTGCGCGCCGGCCCGCTCGGTGTAGTCCCAGTGCATGTCGGTCTGTTGAACACCGCGGGTGGTCGACACGTGGCCGTTGGGATCGAGGAGATAGCCACCGACGATCGTCACGGCCCGGCCCACCCGACCGGTACGGAACTTCACGACCGGTGTCGAGGCGTTCACCGCGCCGAAGTCGGCGACATATGCCCCGCTGCCCACCCGCCGAAACGTGACCGACGTGAGCGGGTGCTCGACGATATGCGTGCGCGCCGCGAACAGATGTAGAAACGGCGCGACGGGGTGAGCGCCGAGTACTTCGGCATTCGGCCATGCGCGATCGTCGAAGCCGGCGCGATCCCAACCGAGTGGGGTCAGCCGAGCGTCGATGTGTTCGACGAAATCGCCCTCGTCGTTGCGCGCCAACCCAGGCACCCATGGACCGGCGTGTGCGCGCCACGAGTTGTCGGTGGTCACCACCTGGGTCAAGCCGTCGGCGTGATCGATCACCACCCGCGCGACGAAGCCGGGCACCGAAGCCGGGCGTCCCTGCCCCGGTGTTTCCCAATGCGCGACGACCGCGAGCACGTTCTCGCGACCGGGCTGCAGCTGCCGCGTGATGTCGGTCGCCTCGTAGTAGCTCTCGTCCGGATACGAGAACGACGGTCCGTGCGCCACCCGCACACCGTTCACGCGCAGGTCGTACTGCTGGCCGGCGGACGCGTAGATGCGCGCCCGCACGATCGGACTGCGACCGACCGACACCGCTTTGCGAAGCAACGAGAAGTCGTCGTAGCTCGAGGCGGCGATGCCGGGACGGCGGATCCACGCCGCATGCCAATCCGCGTCGGCGAGGCCCGTCTCGAAGGGAGCGGCGGCTGAATGCGGCCCGACTCGACCCGACCGGTCCCAAGTACGGACCGTCCACTCGTACGCGCGGCCGGGCTTCACGACCAAACCCGGCGCGGTGACGTATGCCTGATCGTGCGACACCACCTTGCCGCTCTCCCACACGACCCGACGCGCGTCCCTACCGACCGGCAGCTCGCGCACCGCCAACTCGTACGCGGTCTGCACCTCGCCACGATCCACGTCACGTACGACCCACCCGAACTGCGGTACACCCTCGACCGCGAGCGGCCGTGCATCGTCGTCCACGGTCAGCTGCGTCGGCGCCGACGGCGGGTGGTCCCCATCGGCCGCGGCGGCCGGCACCGCACCCGTCCAAGTGGTCGCCACCGTCCCGACGATCGCAACCAACGCCAGTCGCACTGCCCGCGCCCGATACGCCATCGCCGATCCTCGCTTTCCCGCGATCGTCTAGTGCGGGTTCCGTACCACCGGATCCGAGCAGCGCACGCGACCGTCCGCGGCACGTTGCCACGACCAACATATCGGTCGGTGGTTGGCAAGACGATCAGGCGCCTGGGCGTGGACCGCGGTCATCCGGTCAACGAGCGTGGCCCACGGAACGTCGGCGACGCTCACCAGCCCGAAGTTGCTGTCTTCACCGTCGAAGCGACCGCCCGCGGGTTCGTCGACGTACTCGAACCAATGGTCGCCGACCATCCACGGCGTCGCGTACAACCGTTGCACGTAGGTCGCGAACGCGTCGCCGCGCGCGGCTTGGTTGGCAAGCGTCGGGAAGATCGGGGGGTAGCTGTTGGGTACACCCGCGTCGGCGGCCCGGAACGAGTACTCCATCACCATGAGCGGCTTGCGTATCACGCTGTAGATGCTCGAGAGATTCGCGTCATGCGGGAGATAGAGCGGCCAGGCGTTGCGAATCGCATCGTCGAGACCGGGCGTGAGCTGGTAGTCGTCGATGGAGAACACGTCGACGTACTTGCGCGCCGCCTGCAAAACCTCCGGCTGCGTGAGTTGCGCGATCTGCTTCACACCGAGAATCAGGTGGTTCGGATCCTGCTCGTGAACAGCCTCCGTCGTAACCTCGAAGTACCGGTTCGCGAGCGCGCGGAGGAACCCACGCGGATCGCCCACGTGTGCGTCGGCCACGGCCCGACCCGGCGTGCCCGGCGGGAGCTGGAGATAGTCATCGAGCTTCTCGGTGGTCCCGCGCCAGTCGGGACCCCAGCGCAGCTCCGTGTCCGTGACCCAGCCGATGAGGTTGGGATCGTCACGACGCGCGGCAACCGAGTTCGCGGCGATCGTCTTCGCGCGCGTCTCGAAGTCTGGCGAGAACCAATCGTTGCCGCCCGCCATGCTCAGGAGTGACGTGTACGGCATGCGCGGCCCGAAGACATCGCGGTCGGAGAACGTGCCCAGGGTGTTGATGCCCCACGCGTGCATGCGAGCCACAGTCGCGTCGGTCCATGCGGCGACGCTCGGATAGTTGGCGCTCATCGCCTGACAGTAGGGACAGACACCGGTAGTGCGATCGGTGTCGTTGCCGGTGGGCCCCACGTGGTTGAGGCCGGTCGAATAGAACGGCCGACCGTCGGGCGCGACCAACCACCACCGATGGTGCTCGAACGTCGTGTGAAAGAAGCCGGTGGCGCGAAAACCGTCGTTCGAACGCTCGTGGCTCGCATCGGCGACAGCCGACGGCAACGCGACCAGCGCCATCACACCGATCATCGCGATCGTGAACACTTTGATTCCGGCGCGCCGCATCGTGACCCCCCTCGTTCGCCCGCCGGGAGTGTAGGAGCGTTCGCGTCGAGCCAAATCGGCACCCAGCCGGCCGAATTCGAGACCGGCGCTGCGGCCAGGTCGTGCCGAACTGCGTGGACTCATGACCGGCACCGCCCGACGACACGTTGACAATGCCCCCGCCGCCCTGTGCTTTCATATGCGGGACGACCGCCGACACGACAGGTAGAGGCTGCGCACGTTGACCCGCATCGACTCGTCCCAGTCTTCGACGGTCGACGTCACGAGGCAGTGCGCGTCTACGCCATCGCGTTGTTGATGAGGCAATCGATCCGGCCGTAGGTCTCGGCCGCGGTCGCAGCCGCATACGCTCGTCGTCGTGACCGACGAAGCGACCATCAACTTCTTGACCGACGGCGGACAGACCCCTACGTCGATTCTCGACCGCCTCGTCGCGTACGTCGACGAGGCGCAGCAATCGCTCGATCTCGCGATCTACGACGCTCACCTCGAGCCCGAATTGGCCGACCGGCTGCTCGACGCGTTCGCCGCGGCCGAGCAACGCGGCGTGCAGGTACGCGCGGTCTACAACGAGCTCGGCAAGCCCGACGACGGGAGCGATCCGCCCGTGCCCAAGTTCAGCAAGGCGGCGCCCCAGGCCGGCAGGTCACTCCTCAAACGTCTCACGCGGAGCGTGCCGTTCAAGGCGATCTCCGGAATCCCGGATCTCATGCATCACAAGTACGTGATCCGCGATCGCGCCGCGGTCTGGACCGGATCCACTAATTGGACCGACGATTCGTGGACCCGACAGGAGAACGCGATCGTGGTCATCCCGTCGGCGGATCTCGCAGCCGCGTACCAAATCGACTTCGATCAGCTCTGGACCGGCGGAAAGGTGGAGAACAGCGGAAACCTCGACGACACGCCCGCGTCGCTCACGTACGACGGCGCGCCGCTCGCGGTACGCGCACTCTTCTCGCCGGGTCGCGGTCACGAGATCAGCGAGCTCATCGGCCGGCGGATCACCAACGCGCGCACGCGTATCAACATCTGCTCACCGGTACTGACGTCCGCCGAAGTGTTGAAGGCGCTCGTCGCGCGCATCGAGGCAAAGACGATTCCGGCGGGTACCACCATCGCGATCGACGGTCCGCAGATGCACGGCGCGATCTCCCAGTGGAAGCACAACGACCGCGCGTCGTGGAAGGTGCCACTCGCGGAGACCGTGTTGGCTTCCGGACTCGTCGCGGAGAAACCGTCGACGCCGTACGCGCCCGGGACCACCCACGACTACATGCACGCCAAGATGGTGGTGTGCGACGACGTGGTGATGACGGGTTCCTTCAACTGCTCTCACTCGGGTGAGATGAACGCGGAAAACGTGCTGGAAGTCGACAACGCCGCGTTCGCGGATCAGTGCGTCGGGTTCGTGACCGGCGTCCACGCCCGCTACGCAACGGTTGCGGGATCGACTCCAACTCCTCCACGTTCGGAGCTCTCGTAGACCGCCAGCGCGAAACGCAACACGTCGACGGCCTCCGCGCCGCTCCACCACAACGGGCCCTCACCCGTGTGGAGCCACCGCAGCCAGTGTCGACCGGAGTCGCGGAAGCTGCTGGCCCAATCGTCGTCGAGCGCGTGCGAACTGCGCATCTCGCCGTCGACGTACACCTCGAGGCTCGGCTGTTGAATTCCCCGACCGGTGCAGCGGTTCACCCGAGCGAACCCACGACGGCCGGTGACCTCCCACCGCTCGTCGTTGGTGTAGTAGTCCGATCGGAGGTACAGGTCGGGCGCCTACGTGATGTCCCACACCCCACGGACGCCGTTCTCGTGCTCCCAGGCGATCATGGTCGGCGCGTCGATATCGAAGCCCGGCACCACCTCCGTAACGCCGATCCACGCGCGCACCTCGCACACCGGACCGAACAGCCAGATCGCGGTCGCGAGCTTGTGCCAGCCATCGTCGAACACGAGCACGCCACGACCACGCTTCATCTGCGCCATCTGCACTTCGTAGCTGCTCATCGGCACGTCCCAGCCGCCGCGGCCGCTACCGACCATCTTGAGGTGATAACCGCTGACGTCGCCGATCGCGCCGGACTCGACCGTCGCCTTGAGTTTCCGCAGCGGTTCGTAGAACAGGTAGTTCTCCATGACGCGCAGCACGCGGTCGTTCGCCGCGGCCGCGTCGAGCATCCTCTGCGCGCTCGGGAGATCGTTCGCCATCGGCTTCTGGAGGTTCACGTGCCAACCGTGCTCGAGCAGCTCGATCACGCCCTCCTCGTGCAACGGGATTGGGAGTAAGGCCTCGACCGCATCGACCGCGAGACCGCTGGCTGCGAGCTCCGTGATCGAACCGAAGGGCTGCGCGTCCGGCCAATCACGTTGGCGTTGCGTCCGGCGCTCCTCGCTCGGATCCACAAGCGCGACGACTTCGACGTCGGGGTTGTCCACGTACGCGCGCATATTGAGGTCGTAGATACGGCCGAGGCCGACGAACGCAGCCCGCACCGGACGCGTGTACGGAGTGAAACTCATCATTCCGTCCCTCCGAGCGGCGGCGAGGGTGGCGCGAGTTGCTCCATGAACTCGAGCCGAATCCCGCCGGGCGCGTGCACGAACGCGATCCGCCGGACGCCGAACGCACCCTCCACCACCTCGGGCCCCCACAACACGTCGTGACCGACGAGTTCCGCATCGAGATCGTCGGTGAACAGCGCCGGATGCAGGAATCCCTCGTCCGGCAGCGATATCCGATCTTCATAGATCGCACGAGTGAACAGTGTGATCATCACCGGGCCCAAGAAGACGTCGGCCCGCTCTCCGTTGTTCCACTGCATGCGGTCGCGCACCTCACCGCCGGCGGCCGCGTAGAACGCGCAGGCGGCATCGAGATCCGCGACCTTCACCGCCAAGTTCGCCATTCCCGTTACGGACATCGCGTCACCTCACAGACCCATCGACCGGCCGATGATCTCTTTCATAATCTCGGTAGTACCTCCATAGATCGTGGTGACGCGGGCATCCGCATAGGCGCGCGCGATCGGATACTCGAGCATGTACCCGTAGCCACCGTGAAGCTGCAGACATCGGTCGACCGCACGCTTCTGCAACTCGGTGCACCACCATTTCGCCATCGCGGCTTCTTCCGCGGTCAGGAGGCCGTCGTTCAACGCAACCACGCATCGGTCGACGAACACCTGCGCGACCTCCACCTCGGTCGCGATCTCGGCGAGCACGAACCGACTGTTCTGAAACGTGCCGACGGGTTGACCGAACGCAGTGCGCTCCTTCACGTACTCCAGCGTCCACCCGAGCGCGGCGCGCGCCGCGGCGACACCGGCCACCGCGATCGACAAACGCTCCTGCGGCAGGTTGTGCACGAGTTGCAGGAACCCCTGACCCTCCACGCCCAGGAGGTTCGTGACGGGAACGGACACGTCGGTGAAGAACAGCTCGGCCGTGTCTTGCGAGTGCAGGCCGAGCTTCTCCAAGTTGCGACCGCGCTCGAAGCCGGGCATGCCACGCTCGATGATCAGTAGCGAGATGCCGCGATGCTTCTGCGCCGGATCGGTTTTCACCGCGGTGATCACCAGGTCGGCGTTGATGCCGTTGGTGATGAACGTCTTCGATCCATTGACGATGTAGTGATCACCGTCGCGAATCGCGGCGGTCGCCATGGACGCGAGGTCCGAGCCAATCCCGGGCTCGGTCATCGCGACTGCGGTCACGAGCTCCCCCGACGCGATTCCGGGCAGCCAGCGCGCCCGCTGCTCGTCGGTGCAGTACGCGAGGAAGTACGGGAGGCAGATGTCGTTGTGGAGACTCAGGCCGAGGCCGGCACCACCGACACCGGCAGCTTGGATCTCCTCGTCGAGCACCAGGTTGTAACGGAAGTCTTCGACACCTCCACCGCCGAACTCCTCCGGGATCGCCATCCCGAGGAACCCGTGTTCACCAGCCGCCGCGAACAGCTGGTGGGGTGCGATCCCGGCGGTTTCCCACTCGGCGTGGTGCGGTACCACCTCCTTGTCGAGCCACGCGCGAAAACTCGCGCGCAACGCGTCGTGCTCCGGTTCGAAGATGGTGCGTTCCATGCAGATAGCCCCTCGCGAATCTTTGCGAAGCGCCATCGTCGCACGAACGCAGCGCGTGCGCACACGTCGGTCAGCCCGAGCGGTACTCAAAGTCTGTCGCGAACGACGCGTTGCGCTGGCCGACGATCGACCATCGCAACGCGGGTTCTTCGGACGTCAAGATCTCGCCGTAGAGCTCGGTGCCTGGGTGATCGAAGCCCGGAATTCCGCAGCGAACGTCGTCCGGCTCAGACGCTCTGCCGTTCGAGACGACGCTGAGGTAGCCCACGACATCGATCCGTTTGCGCGCCGCGACGTGTTCCACCGTGATCTCGGCGCGCCGTACTGCGTGCACTTCGCCGATCGCCGGCCCATAGAGATTCGCGACGCTTCCGCCGGCTCGTCCGAGGAAGATGGCGGCGAGCGCGTCGGCGTGCGCGTCGTCGGCGCCGTCGTCGATATAGAGAACCACATCCCAAGGCGTCGATGGTTCGGTGTGATCCGAGTAGTGCATCGACATCACCACCGTTCGTCCCGAGAGATCGATCGCGCCGAAATGACCGTCGTCCACGTGCCACGAGAGGGTGCCGAAGCAATCACCCCAGCTCGACGGGCCGCCGTCGCGACCGCCGACGCTGCGACACGGACAGATCGCTTCGCAGTTGCAGGCTTCGAAGTACGACCCACGGACCCGCCAGTTGTCGTCGACTGTTCGCGTCATCGCCACCCACCCCCTACATCTTCATCGGCGCCGTCGTTGCGCCCGAGTACAGCCCCGGTGCAAGTGAGGGATCGATCCACACCGCGACGGCGAGCGCACACGCGGCCACTCCAATCGCGATCGAGAACCAGCGACCCGGGGCGACGAGCTTCTCGACGAGGATGACCGCCGCCAGGATCACCATCACCAAGAGATTCATCATGCCGGACGCGATCAACACCACCATGAGCGACCAGCAACACGCGAGACACCACGCGCCGTGGCTGATCCCTACGCGCAGCTCGACGAGCGGACCGGTCATCGACCGGTAGCGGAGCAGATGTCCGAGTGGAGTCCGGCAGTGCGCGAGGCACCGTTCCTTGAGCGACGTCATCTGATACACGCCACACGCGACACAGACCGCGACTGCAGTGGCGTGGGCCCAAGCGGGCGCCGACACCGCGAGACGTTCCGCTCCAACCGCGAATGCGAACGCGCCCAGTCCCGCCGCCGCCCAAACAAAGAGGTACCCGGTCGCGAGCGAGACCGCACGCACGGTTCGATGGCCTTGGGACACGCGGAGGTACAAGCTCGTGAGCGGGGATATCGACGGCAGCATCATCGCGGCCATCATCAACGTCCACATGCCGACGAATCCGAAGACACCGAGACCCATGGTCCCGGGCACGGCACCCATCTCGACTGCGGCGCGTGCCGTGATCAACCACGCGACCGCGGCCACGACGCAGAGCGCTGCCGCATCGTGCACCGAGACGACCCTCGGGCGAACGGGGCTGGCGATGGACGAACTCAGGACTTCGCGTCCCGACGCTCGTGGAGAGGCGCCCTGTCGTCGACGCGGAGGCATCGGCGATGGACCCAGAAGCGCCGCGGTCGCTGGTTGGCGTCGGGTTCCGGCCACCAGACCTCCAGCCCGAAGATCAGATCGGTCCCGGCTTCATGCGTGTCGCCGACCGTGCCGCACACATCGCAGGTTCTCGGTGCCATCTGACCGCTCCCCTTGCGTCCAGCGCACCAAACGCTAACTCGCGCTGTACGAAGGTAGGGACCGAATGGACACGACGACCGGCACTGGAGAAGGGTTGCTTCCCGAGGCGGTGGCACTCGCGCCGAACCCGATCGCCCGGCATCGAGGAACCGTCCCATGACCCGAAAACTGGTACTTATCGGCATCACCGCTGCGTTCGGCATCAGCGCATGCACATCCAGCTCGGCCACTGCCGACCGCGCCCGACCAAAGCCAACGTCGATTTCTCCAACTTTTAGTCACGCGCCAACCGGGCCCTCCGCACGGGTCGTCGGAGAGATGACCGGCGGGAAAGGCATGAACCTCGCCAGCGGCGCCGCGGGGACCGTGATTCCGTCGACCGGGTGGGTGGAATCGGAGTTCGCGGTCGAAGGTACCGCCACGTCGTATCGATCCGACGGCGCATTGCCGGCCGACGGCCACTTCACGTTGCAACCGGATCAGACGGCGGCCTACCGCACGCGCGTCGTCGTGCGCCGCCCCGCGGCGCCGGCCAAGTTCAACGGCACCGTCGTGGTCGAGTGGCTGAACGTGAGCGGTGGACTCGATGCCGGACCCGACTTCACGTACGCCCACAACGAGCTCATCCCGGGTGGGTACGCCTGGGTCGGCGTGTCCGCGCAGCGCATCGGTGTGGAGGGCGGACCCGTCGCGGTACGTGTGCCCCAGGCCGAGGCGGCCGGTGCGGGCAAGGGGCTGCGGACGCTCGATCCAGCTCGGTACGCGGACCTGCACCACCCCGGCGACGCGTTCTCGTACGACATGTTCACGCAAGTCGCGCGCACGCTGCGGTCCCCGTCCAGCGGAGGGCTCCTCGGATCACTTCGTCCCCAGCGGATCCTTGCGATCGGCGAGTCGCAGTCGGCATTCGCGCTCACGACCTACGTCGACGGCGTGCAACCACTGACCAAGGTGTTCGACGGATTCCTCATCCACAGTCGCGGGGGGGGGGGGGG
>JANYLF010000191.1 GCA_025357995.1 Acidimicrobiia bacterium
GCTCTTCGCCAACAAGGCGATGCCCGCGTACGAGGGTGCGAAGTCGTTGCTCTGCGCCGACTGTCACGGTTCCGACGCCAGCGGCGGCGCCAAGCCATTCGTGCTCACGCCGGAAGCGCAAGGTGACCCCAACGCGACTCCGGCGCAGGAAGTGTGGAAGGTGCCGGCGCTCAACGACGTGTTCTCCCGCTACACCGAAGACCCGGTGAAGCAAATACAACAGATCACGAACATCATCACGTACGGCCGTCCGGGAACGCCGATGCCGGCCTGGGGTGTGGCCGGTGGTGGGCCGAAGAACGTGCAGGCCGTCAGCGACCTCGTCGCCTACTTGAAGAGCATCCAGATCTCACCCGCGAAGGCGCGGCTCGTCGCGACGAAGAAGATCGAGGACTACAAGAAGCTCGTGAACGGGTCCGAAGCCACCGCCCAGGCGAACCTTGCCACGGCCCAGGACAAGCGGGCCCATGCAATCACGCCGTTGCAGAAGCAGAAGTACGACGGTGACATCAAAGCCGCGCAGGAGGGCATCCGCCGTTCGAAGGCGTACGCCGCCTCGGTCGCGAAGATGAGCGAAGGTGAGCTGCTCTTCAACACCCAGTGCGCGCGGTGTCACACCAAGGGCTGGTCCACGCTGGAGCCCGCCAACGGATACGTCCCGATGCCCGAACCGGCCGGCAGCGGCGCGTTCGGTCCGTCGTTGCGCGCCGGGTCGGTAGAAAGCCAATTCCCCGGCGACACCGGTAAGCAGAAGCAGTACGACTGGGTTTCGATCGGAGTCGAGAACCACAAGGCGTACGGCGTGCGCGGCATCTCGTCGGGCGTCATGCCCCACTTCGGCGAGATCTTGAGCAAGCAACAAATCGACGCCATCATCGAGTTCGAGCGGAGTCTGTAGGAGCCGATGATGCACTCACTCAACGTTCTCGCCGTCGAAAGCATCAAGAACCGGGACCTGTGGTACCCCACGATCCTCGGCGTGTTGGTGGTCATCTCCGCCGTCGCGTTGTTCTGCGGCACCATCTACATCCTGTTGGCCACCAACATGGGCGCCCGGCTCGGCTTCCTCGTGGCCACGGGTGGGCTGTCCGGCCTCATGGTGCTGCTCTCGCTCCTCTGGCTCACCAACCCGTCGCCGGTGAACACGCTCAAGGGCCGTATTCCGGCGTGGAAAGCGGTAGAGGCCATCGACAGCGGTGACATCGCGCGGTCGAAGATCCCCGCCGTACAACAGATCAACGAGAAGGGTCACGACCTTCCCCAGACCGACGTCGCCAACGTCAAGGCCGCGGTCGACCTCAACCTCATCATCAACACGAACCAGCTGACCGGCGAGATCCTGGCCGGCTCCTACGGGAAGTACGCGATCTACCAGGACGCCACCGGCTACATCGTCACGAAGAATCAGCTGACGGGCGGTGGCGAGATCTTCAGCCAAGTCAAGGTTACCGGCGGCGGGGGCTTCCCGTGGCTGCACGTGAGCCTGCACAAGCCGAAGTACGTGGTCGTCACGCTCTGCAAGACCGATCCTTCGCTCTCGGCGACGGAGGTGCCGTTCGGCCAGAAGCCACCGCTCCCCAAATGCGCCGACGCGAACCGCCAGGTACTCGTCCTCGAACGTGACCTCGGGTCACTGCGCGTGCCACCGTTTGTCACGTTCCTCGCGGCGTCGATTCTCTTCGGCCTCACCCTGCTGGCGATGCACTGGCGCGAACGTGACCTCCAGGATCAAGCCGCCAAGGTGGCCGGCGAAGCCGAGGCCATCACCAAGGCCGCGGTCGACCGCGACGCCGAGACTGTCTGAGGAGCCCGGTCATGCATCGCCTTCCGACCAGTATCCGTACGTGGGTGACCGCCGCGCTCCTCCTGGCCATCGCGGCCGGATGTAGCGACGGCCAACTCGTCGACGCCGGTGGCGAGCGCGGTCAGGGTGGGCTCGCGTTCGTATTGCTCGCGTTCTTCTTCTTGATCTTCATCGCCGCGCTCTTCTACATGGACCGCGTGCGTCAACGCCGGAGCGGCGAAGACACCGACGCACCCTGAAGCACCCTGAAGTGTGGCGTTAGCCTGATTGGCTGTTGACGATCAGGACATCGCACGGCGAGTGGTGGGACACCTTGTTGGGAACGCTGCCCAACACGAAGCGCTTCATGCCGGTCATCCCGCGGTTGCCAATCACGATGACCTGCGCGCGCACCTCGCCCGCGACGGTGACCAACGCGTCGGCCGGATCACCTGACATGCTGTGCGGCGTCGCGGTCACCCCCGTGGCCGCCGCGTCTCGGATCGCCGCGTTGCAGATGTCGTCGCTCTCGCGCCGCAGTCCCGAGTTCACTGCCGAGATGTCGGCCGACAATCCACCGGACTTGGTATCCACCGACGCGACCGAAAGATTGAGTTGTTGATGCGCGTGCACCACATGCAGCTCCGCCTTCATCGCGGCCGCGAGCTCAATCGCGCGCTGCACCGCGATCGCCGCGGTCTCCGATCCGTCGGTTCCCACTACCACTCGCGCGTACATCTCGCCCTTCCGACATGGCCCGATCGTCCGACTGTCGCGCACCACCGTATCGATCTACGGTCGTCAAGATCCGTGGCCTGACAGTTTGGGATCAGGATGCGGTCAGGTGCGGCGTCACAACGTGGTCGCTACGGCGGCCGCGAGTTCGAGGGTGTGTTCGATGATCGCATCGGTGTGCGCGAGCGACACGAAGCTCGTCTCGTACCCACTGGGCGCGAAGTAAATACCGCGGTCCAACATCCCGTGGAAGAAGCGCGCGTACCGATCGTGATCCGCGCCCTGCGCCTCGGCGTAGTTCGTCACCGGCGTCGTTGAGAAGAACAACCCTGAGAGTGTGGCGGCCTGGGTGACTTGGACGGAGATCTTGGAGTCGTGGAACACGTTCCTGAGTCCACCGACGAGCATCGCGGTCTTGCGTTCCAACTCGTCGTACGACGTCTGGTCGAGCTGCGCGAGCGCGGCGAGACCCGCCGCGGTCGCTAGGGGATTCCCGGAAAGCGTGCCGGCTTGGTACACGGGGCCGAGCGGCGCGAGGTGATCCATGATCGAGGCCGCGCCGCCAACCGCCGCGAGTGGCAGACCACCGCCCACGACCTTGCCGAAGATCGAGAGGTCGGGCGTGATCCCGAACCGCTCCTGGGCACCCCCAACGCCGACTCGGAAGCCGGTGATCACTTCGTCGAAGACGAGCAGGGTTCCCATTCCGGTGCTGCGGTTGCGGAGATAGTCCAGAAAGCCGGGTGTGGGTGGCACCAACCCCATGTTCGCGGCGATCGGCTCCACGAGGACCGCGGCAAAGTCGTGTTCGAGGAAGGCGGCGTCGACTCCGGGGATGTCGTTGTAGGGGACGACGACGGTGTCTTCGACGGCACCCGGCGTGACCCCAGCCGATCCCGGAAGCCCAAGAGTGGCCACACCGCTCCCCGCCGCGACGAGCAACGAGTCGAGATGGCCGTGATAGCACCCCGCGAACTTGAGGATCTTGGTGCGGCCGGTCGCGCCGCGTGCGACCCGCACCGCCGTCATCGCGGCTTCCGTACCGCTACTGACCAGCCGTACCTTCTCCACGCTCGGCACGCGGTCGCAAATGGCCTCCGCGAGCTCGACTTCGTGCGCGGTTGGTGCACCGAACGATGTGCCGTCGGCCGCCGCGCGTTGCACCGCCTCGACAATCAGCGGATCGGCGTGACCGAGGATCGACGCGCCCCACGACTGCACGTAGTCGACGTAGTGCTTGCCCTCGGTGTCGATGAGCTCCGCACCCCGCGCCAACGCCACGAAGAACGGCGCGCCGCCAACCGCGTTGAACGCGCGGACGGGTGAGTTCACACCCCCGGGTATCCGAGCATTCGCGCGCGCCAAGAGCGCGTCGTCCGTCATGACTCGCTCACGCTACGAACCGAGGGTTTCGGCGATATCGCGGGCGAAGTAGGTGAGGACGAAATCGGCTCCGGCGCGACGGATCGCGAGCAGGTGTTCCAACGCCACCGCTTCGCCATCGATCCAGCCCTTCTCGGCCGCGGCCTTCACCATGGAGTACTCGCCGCTCACGTGATAGGCGGCGACAGGAACGTCGAACGACTGGCGGAGCGACGAAATCACATCGAGGTACGCGAGCGCCGGCTTCACCATGATCATGTCGGCGCCCTCGGCCACATCGAGCGCGGTCTCGTCGAGCGCCTCACGCGCGTTCGCCGGCTGCATCTGGTACCCGCGTCGATCGCCGAACTGCGGCGCGCACTCGGCGGCATCCCGGAAGGGGCCGTAGAGCGCCGACGCATATTTCGCGGAGTAGGCAAGGATCGCGGTGTCGGGGTGATGGCTCGCGTCGAGGGCGGCACGGATGGCACCAACCTGGCCGTCCATCATTCCGCTCGGCGCGATGACGGCCGCGCCCGCGTCGGCCTGCGCGACCGCGATCGACGCGTATCGCTCCAGCGTGGAGTCGTTGTCGATCTCGCCATCCGCGGTGAGCAGCCCGCAGTGCCCGTGGTCGGTGTACTCGTCGAGGCAGGCATCGGCCATGAGTACGAGATCGTCACCAACTTCGTCCCGCAAACTGCGCAGCGCAACTTGCACGACACCGTCGGCGGCGTCCGCTTCGCTGCCGCGCGCGTCCTTGGCGGCCGGGATTCCGAACAGGATCACGCCGGGGATTCCCAGGGCGGCGAGCGAACGCACCTCTTTGCGCAGGCTCTCCTGCGTGTGTTGCACCACGCCCGGCATCGACTCGATCGGTTGCGGTTCGCGAATACCCTCCTTCACGAACAGCGGGGCGACGAGATCGTCGACGTGCAGGCGAGTCTCGGCGACCAGCCGGCGGAGGGCCGGAGTTCGGCGCAGGCGGCGAGGCCGCTGGTCGGGGAAACTCACGACGCCAGGCTACCGATCACGGGCCGGCGCCAACGCGTCGAGCACCGCCGCGATGAGCCCGTCGATCGTATGGGGATCGGCCTGAGCATCCACGCCCAGGCCCCGGACGCGGACCGCCTCGCTCGTCACCGGACCAATCGCCACGAGCTTCGGCGCCGGCACCGGCAGTTGGCCGACGAGGTCGAAGAAGTTGTCGACGGTCGACGCCGAGGTGAAGGTGATCGCGTCCACGCGACCGGCGCGGAGTGCATCGAGATCAGCATCGTCGGGTACTGCGGTCACGGTGCGGTAGACGGGAATGACGTCGACGCCATAGCCGAGCCGTTCCAAACCCTCGGGCAGGACGTCACGCGCCGTCTCGGCACGGGCAATGAGCACGCGATCGTCGGTGAGCGCGGGCGGAAACGACTCGAGCAACGACTCGGCCACCGATCGCGCCGGGATGAGATCGGCACGCACGCCGTGGCGGGTCAGCGCGTCCGCGGTCCCCGGCCCGATCGCCGCGATCTGGCAACCGGCGAACGCCCGGGCATCACGACCGTGCGCGTGCAGTCCGCGCGCGAAGAACCCGTCGACGCCATTCACGGACGTGAACACGATCCATGCATATCGATCGAGGCGAGGAGGTTCGATCGGGAGTGGCTCGACCGCGATCGACGGAAGCTCGATCACCGACGCGCCGAGCTCGGTCAAACGGTGTCGGAGCTGACTCGCTTGCTCCCGCGCCCGCGTGACCACGACGGTGCGACCGAACAGCGGACGAGTTTCGAACCAACTCAGGTCGAGGCCGGCGACGGGGCCGACGACGATCGCGCTCGGCGACTCCACGCCGAGCGCGGTGATCGTCGAAAGCGTCGCGCGAGTTGTCGCCTGCTCGGCCCGCGTGCCCCAGCGCACCGCCG
>JANYLF010000204.1 GCA_025357995.1 Acidimicrobiia bacterium
CCCGAGTTGACCGCCGTGTTGTGGCGCCGCACTGGATGGAGCCATGAGCAGTACTACGAGTGGTCGAACGCGATGTCGCGGAACACGGTCTCGCCGTGAAACGTGGTGGGCATCACGAAGGCGCGTTGGTCCCGCAACATCGCGTTCGACCACTCGTAGTACTGCTCATGGCTCCATCCAGTGCGGCGCCACAACACGGCGGTCAACTCGGGATGAAGAATCAACTCCAGATGCGGCGCCGCGTCGATGCGACGGGCGGCGTCCCGCGCGATGTCGAGCGTGGCCTCTACGGCATCGCGATACGCGTCGGTGCCGTGCACCGCGAGTGAGAACCAGAACGGGAGGCCGCGGGCGCGGCGAGTGAGGTGGTATGCGTAGTCAGCGGGGTTCCACTCCTCGGTAGCGCGCATCGAGTCGAGGTACGGGGCCATCTGCGAGTGTGCATGGCGTGCGGTCTCCGGATTTCGGTAGAGCAACGCGGCGCAGTCGAACGGTGCGAACAACCATTTGTGGGGGTCGACGACGAACGAATCCGCGCGCTCGATGCCCGCGAAGTGATCGCGGATGCTCGGCGCGGCGAGGCCGGCAAGCCCGTAGGCGCCGTCGACGTGCACCCAGAGCGCGCGTTCGTGGGCGACATCGGCGATTCCGGCGAGGTCGTCGATGGATCCGCTATTGGTGGTGCCGGCCGTGGCCACCACGGCGAAGATCGAGCCGGCGTCGGGGTCGGCGTCGAGGGCCGCACGCAGCGCCTCGCCGGTGAGCCGGTCGTCGGGGCCGGTCGGGATGGTGAGCGCGTCCACGTCCATGATGCGCAGGGTGTTCACGAGCGACGAATGGGCTTGGTCGGCGAGCGCGACCCGCCAACGCGGAGGGCGGTCGCGCGTCTCCGCGATACTGGCACGCGCGGCGACGAGTGCCGAGAGATTCGCCGCCGAGCCGCCGGATACGAAGACGCCGCCGGACGTACTGGGGAACTCGGCGAGGTCTGCGAGCCAGCGCAGCGCTTGGTTCTCGGCATAGATCGCGCCCGCACCTTCGAGCCAGTCACTCGCGCAGATCGCGGACGACGACACGATCACGTCGAAGAGTTGGCTCGCCTTCGTGGGCGCGACCGGAATGAACGAAAGGAACGCCGGGCTATCGGCGGAGATGCAGGCGGGCGCGAGCACGTCGCGGAACCATCCGATGACCTGTTCGGGGTCGTGGCCGGCCGCGGAGATCGTCGGGCCGACCGCGGCGTCGAGCTCGGCCAACGACATCGGGTGATCGAGCGGTACGGGGTCGAGGCGCAGGCGCTGAGTGGCGTAACCAAAGCAGAGCTGCGCCATCTTTTCGGTCGCGGTGTCGTAGTGGTGCATTTGCATCGGCGGTGCTCCCGTCGTTGGCGGTCCCTACCCGCTAGTGATCGACGGACTCGCTGTGTTCGCCGATGATTTCGAGGACCGCGGCACCGTAGCGCTCCAACTTCACCGGTCCGACACCGGCGATCTCGAGGAGCTGCGCGCCACTCGCCGGGCGCGCCCCGGCCACTGCCCGCAACGACTTGTTGTCGAAGACGACGTACGCCGGGACGCCGGCGGCCCGCGCGACGTCGCGTCGCCAGGTGACGAGCGCATCGAACAATCGTCGGTCAGTGGGGGAGAGGTCCGACTCGGCGAGCTGTTGGAGCGCGGCGCGGGCCTGACGGGCGCCGCGCCGATTCACCGCGGGGTCGGGCGCGGGTTCCGGTTCTCCGGAGATGGCTCGTTCGATCTCCGCGAGGTATGGGCTCGGCGTGCGGGTGCTCACGCGGTCGCCGCGGTCGCGCCGCCCCGCCCACGACATGTGGAGCGCGCGCTGGGCGCGACTCAACGCGACGTAGAGCAAGCGTCGTTCTTCGTCGAGCGCGGCCGAATCGCCGCTGGCATGGGAGATGGGGACCAAGCCCTTTTCGAGTCCGGCCACGAAGACGGTGTCCCACTCCAAACCCTTGGCGCGGTGAAAAGTGAGGAGGTCCACCGCGTCGCTCGCGATTCCACCGTCGTCCTGGCCGCGCAGTGACGTACGCAGGAAGTCGAAGAACTCGGGGACCGAGCCGCGGCCGCTGGCGACGCTCAGGTACTCGCGCCCGAGTTGCGCGATCGCGTCGCGGTGGGTGCGGGCGTCGTCGGAACCGTTGGCGGCGTCGGTGACGAGATCGGTGAGGTGCTCGGTGAACTCGCGGCGCGGTGCAGCCGCGGCGAGCTCCTCCAGCGACTCCAAAGCGAGTTTCACTTCGGGCCGATCGAGGAAGGCGGCGTCGCCCCGCACGCGGAACGGGATCCCGGCGCGGCGCAGCGTCTCCTCGAATGGTGCCGATTGCGCGTTCACCCGGTACAGCACGGCCATCGTGGTCCACGGTCGGCTCGGGCCGAACGCGGCGCGCAACGCCTGGGCCACACCCCGTGCTTCACTTTCGGCGTCCGCGAATTTCGTGATCGTGGGCGCGGGCCCGGTGATGCCGACGGCGCGCACCTCGGCTCGTTCTCGGCGGGGGAGCACCGCACGCGCGGCGTCGACGATCTCGGGGGTCGAGCGATAGTTCACGTCGAGACGGACGGTCGTGGCGCCGGGAAAGTGTTCGCCGAAGCGCGTCAAGTAGCCGGGATCGGCGCCGGCGAAGGAATAGATCGCCTGATCGGGGTCACCCACCACACATACGTCGTCGCGCTCGCCGAGCCACGCGCGCAGGAGCCGAAGCTGCGCGCGGCTCACGTCCTGGAACTCGTCGACGAAGAGGTGACGGAAGCGCCACCGTTGCGTCGCCGCGAATTCCGTGTCGCCTTCCAGTGCCTGGGCCGTGAGGCGCACCAGATCGTCGAAGTCGATGACGTGACGCTTCTTCTTCTCGTCCTGGTACTTGCGGTAGACGTCGGCCACGCGGTCGAGATGCATCGAAGGTGTTCGGCCCGCACTCGTGGCGGCCTCGGTGTACGCCGACGGGCCGACCAATCGTGCCTGCGCCCACTCGATCTCACCTGCGACTTCGGTGATCGCAATGGTGAGTTGCGGCCCGCGCTTCGCGCCGATGAGGGGCGCGAGGACGCGTGCTTTGCGATCGAGCAATCCGGGCATCGACGTGCCGCGGTGATCGTGAAGCGCGCGGAGCTGCGCGAGCGCGACGGCATGGAAGGTGCCCGCGGTCAGACCGTCTCGCACTCCGAGCCGACGCAAACGCGCACGGAGCTCACCCGCGGCCTTGCGCGTGAAGGTGAGCGCGAGCACGTGACTCGGTTCAATCGACTCGGTGATCGCGTGCCAGGCGATGCGCCGGGTGAGGACGCGCGTCTTGCCCGAGCCGGCCGGCGCAAGGATCGCGAGCGGCAGGCTCGACTCGACGACCGCCCCACGCTGGGACGCGTCGAGGTCGGCAAGGAGTTGCTCGGCGGTCGCGGTGGGCACACCTGCACGCTACCGACCGGGTGTGACATCCGCGCGGGTCTGGAGGGGCGCTCGTAGCATGCGCCCATGCCTCCTTATCCCGAGAAGCTGATCAACGAGGGCGAGTCGGTGGTGCTCGACCTCAAGCCGCACTGGTGGTTCTTCTGGAAGCACATTGCCGTGGGCGGTGGACTCCTGGTGGCGATGATCGTGTGGGTCGGCCCGCTCAACAGTTCGAACTGGGCGAAGTTCCCGATCGCGATTGCGATCGTCGTGTACGTCGCGTTCGTGATCGTCAAGTACCTCACCTGGACCTACACCCATTTCGTGCTCACCGACCGTCGTGTCATCTCACGGTCGGGGATCATCTCCAAGCGCGGCACCGAGGTTCCGCTCGATCGCGTCAACAACATCGACTTCAGCCAGAGATTCTGGGAACGGCTCATCGGCGCGGGCGATCTCAGCATCGAGTCGGCAGGCAAGGATGGTCAGAGCCACTTCGAGAACGTGCGCCACCCCGACATGGTGCAACAGGAGATCTACCGGCAGATGGAAGTGAACAGTCGACGCCAAGCCGGATGGCACGCCGACGCGATCGCGCAGGCGAATCCCGGCCTGGGCGCGCCGCCCACCGCCGCGCCGGGCGCCGTTCCCGACGTCGCGGATCAGATCGCGAAGTTGGCGACGCTGCACGATCAGGGTGCGATCACCACGGAGGAGTTCGAGGCGAAGAAGGCAGAACTCCTCGACCGGATGTAACAACCCATGAACGTGCGCGTCGTGTCGCTCGTGCCTTCCGCGACCGAGTCGCTGCTCGCGCTCGGTGTCACGCCGATCGCGTGTACGCGATTCTGTGAGCAGGCCGGACTGCCCACGGTCGGCGGTACGAAAGATCCGGACGTCGCGGCAATCATCGAGCTTGCGCCCGATGTGGTCGTCGTCAACGACGAGGAGAATCGTCGTGAAGACGCGGACGCGCTCGTAGCGGCGGGACTCACCGTGCACTCGATGTCGCCGCGGACGGTCGACGATGTCGGGCCCGCGCTGGCGGAACTCGCCCGCCGTGTCGGTACGTTCGCGCCGCGGTTCGAACCTCTGGCGCCGATGGCGTCGTGCGGGACCGCCGTCACGTTCGTGTGGCGTCGGCCCTGGATGACCCAATCCGGCGATACCTACGGCTCGTCGGTCTTGGCGCGTCTCGGCTGGGACAATCCGTTCGTCGACGACCCGGTTCGCTATCCCGTGACCGATCTCACATTGCTGAAAGATTGCCCACCGGATGTGGTGGTGCTCCCGAGCGAGCCGTATCCTTTTGCGGAGCGTCATGTTCCGGAGGTCGCCGCCGCGATTCCGACCGCCCGCATCGTTCTGGTGGATGGTCGCGATGTGTTCTGGTGGGGATTCCGAACTCCGACCGCGTTGGCTCGGCTCGTAATGGTCGTCCGATAAATCTCGGATCATCCGTCGTCATAGCCCTTCGTACGTGTGGCGTAGAATGTCCGATTCACCGCACGGACGCGATGACAATTTCGAGCATGGACGCACCTCATTGGGGACACCGTGGGAGGCGTCATTCCAGTGCACGATGCACCGTTCATCGCGAGCAAGTCGCCGCTCGGCGATGCGAACTTCCCTGACCTCGCACCGGACATCCTCCGCCAGCGACTGGTCATCGAGGGGATTCCGTCGGGACCGATCGACGATGCCGCGATCGTCAGCTACCTGAACGGATTGAGTGACTGTTGCGGGATGGTGGCGTTGCTCGAGCCGGTGACGCATCGTTCGCCGCAGTTCGGCTGGGCGGGTTGGATCCATTGGGAGACCTCGGGGGCGCATTTCTACGCGTGGGACTCGCCACGAATGTTCTTTAGCGTGGACATCTACACGTGCAAGGCGTTCGATCCGGTGGACGCGCTCACCTTCACGAGCGAGTTCTTCCGTGCGAGTCAGCTCGTGGCGAAGGAGTTCTGATGCCCGATCTCGATCTGGTCCAGGAAGAGTTGCGTGAACTCGCGACGCCGGTGGTGGAGGCGGCCGGGAATCCCGCGGAAGCGTTCGGGGTCTACGTGTTCACAGCCGATCAACCCGAGTCCGAGCTGGCGCGCTACGTCGAGCGCACCGTGTTCGACGAGACGTTCGGGAATCCGCGTGAGCTGCTCGACGCCGAGTACCTGCCCTACGAGGAATCCACGGTGTTCTACACCGTGATCGATCATCGCCGCCGCCTGCCCGCGGGCATGATGCGCATCATTCTGCCGTCGGCGCGTGGGCTCAAGACGTTGCAGGTGATCGAAGACGCGTGGGGAGTCGATATCGCCGCGGTGCTCGAGCGCACCGGGCTCGACTGGGATGAGAATCTCGCTTGGGACGTGACCACGCTGGCGGTCGCCGGTGAGTATCGAGGTAAGTCCACGGATGGACTCATCAGTCTCGGGCTCTACCAAACGCTGGTGCGCTCTGCGCTCGCGGGGGGTGCGCGGTGGCACATCACCATTCTCGACATGAAACCGCTGGAGCTCATCCAGACCTTCACTCACGGCGCGTTCTTCGGCTTCCACGGATTGGAGCCGCGCACCTATCTCGATTCGCCGCTCAGCATCCCGATGTACGTGGACTACGAGGAGTGGGTCCCGCGCATCCTGGAGGCCGACCCGGCCACGCATGATCTGTTGATACGCGGGATTGGTATCGAGCCGGCCATGCGTCCACCGTCGTGGGCGCCGTTACTGCGCGCGCTCGGCAAGGAACCGGCGCCGCCCTCGATTGTCACGCGCTGAACGCGTCTCGCACTGCAGTCAAGCGGCTGGGAGCCGCCGCGTTGAGACGAGCGACGATTTCGGGAATCATCGCCGCCGCCGCCGGCCGGGAGAAGAGATAGCCCTGGGCTTCGTCGCAACCAAGGTCGCGCAGTCGTTGGTGCTGGGCCGCAGTCTCGACTCCTTCGGCGATCGTCTCGACCGAGAGCGC
>JANYLF010000224.1 GCA_025357995.1 Acidimicrobiia bacterium
TCACCGAATTCCGCCCAGACCTTGACATATCTACTATCGCGGTCAAAGGATCTGGCCTTGGAATCGTCCGGAACCTTGATCCGACAAACACCGTGCTCTTTGACCGGTACGACGAGGCGATCGAGCGTTTCTCGCCGCTGACATTCGACTATATTGATGGATGTCAAGAAGAACGACTGCATGTGGTCCCGAACGACCCGAGCATAGTGAGCAAGCTGATTCCCGCGTGGCCATCCGTCGCCGGTCGTGAAAAGCCTTTGGCCAAGCGATATCCCCGGTCGTGGCCGGTGCTGCGTTATCAGATATTGCGCAAGGCACGCGTTGGTGCCCGTCGCGCACAGCGCGCGTTGACGAAGTCAGGGTGATCGTCCTGAATCGTCGCTTACTGCGGATTGCCCGCACGTGATTCATGTGGTGACCGTCCACTTCATGGACGACCGCTGGATTGGTCCCCAGCTGAGGTTCCTCAGACGCAACCTCGCAGACGATCACCGTGTGGTCGCCTGCCTGAACGGCATCGACCCCGGGTGGAACAACGCGTTCGACACCACCCACGAGATCGACGGATCCCACGCGGAGAAGCTGAACGCGTTAGCTCAGCTCGTGACCGAGTCAGGTGCCTCTGCCGATGACTTGCTGCTCTTCATCGACGGTGATGCCTTTCCCATCGCTCCCGTCGGCCCCGAGTTGCTCGACGCCGCTCCGCTCGCCGCGGTGAGACGAGACGAGAACCTGCACGACTGCCAACCTCACCCATGTTTCTGCATCACGACCGTGGGCTTCTGGAACGCGATCGGTGGCGATTGGCGGCCGGGTCACACATGGCCCATAGAGGGCGGAGGACGAGTCACCGATGTCGGTGGAAACCTTCTCGGCATCCTCGAGGCGGGAAACATCGAGTGGCGGCCGCTCCTCCGCAGTAACAGGGTCGATCTCGACCCGTTGTTCTTCGGAATCTACGGCGACACCGTGTACCACCACGGCGCAGGTTTCCGAGTGCCGAAGTCGCGCCAGATGATGGAAACGACGAGACAGGACGTGCTCTGGGCAGCCTCCGATGCACGGGTCCCGACCTGGGTACCCGTCATGGGTCGGCTGGAGCGTTCCGCTCGCTACCGTATTGCCGACCGCCGTCACCGTCGGCAGATCTCGGCCCTCGCGGGCAAAGCTCGCGGTATCGCCGACGATATCTACCGCGAGATCGAAACCGACGACAAGTTCTTCCTCCGCTTTCAATGACCACGATCAAGCTCCCCAACTTCTTCATCCTGGGCGCGGGGCGCTCGGGGACGACGACCCTCTCGGCGGTGCTGCGCGAGCACCCGGAGATCTTCATGTCGACGCCGAAAGAACCGACGTTCTTTTCCGAACCCTTTCAGGTAGTGCGGACACCGATCCGGTACGCGAAGTTGTTCGACGGCGCCGCGGGGACACCTGCCGTCGGCGAAGCCAGCCATGCGTATCTCTCGCACCCCGACGCGGCCCAGACGCTCCGCGCGTTCTTTCCCGACGCGCGCTTCATCGTGATGTTCCGCAACCCGGCCGACCGCGCGATCGCGCTGTACTCGTACATGCTCGAGAACGGGTACGAGCTCTACCCCACGTTCGAGCGAGCGTTGGCTGCCGAGGAGCGGCGCTTCTCCAGCGAGCGGTTCGCGCGTGGCTGCCCGCACAATTTCTGGAACTTCATGTACTACCGGTCGGGGCTGTTCGGCGAACAAGTCGATCGGTATCTCGAGCAGTTTCCCCGCGACCGATTCCTGTTCACCACCCTGTACGACCTACTCCGTCGACCGGAGGAAGTGCTCGGCAACATCGAGCAATTTCTCGACGTCTCGCCGAGGCCCATCGTCGAGCTCCCCCGGGACGGCTCCAGCAAAGGGATCCGATCCATCTCGGTGCAGTACGTCGAACGAACCGTCGTTCGACGTCTCGCCCGACACAACGTTCCGCTGATGACCAGTATGCGAGGCAGGATGATCGCGTGGAATCGGGGGACGCCGCCGACGATGTTGGCCGAGACCCGCGCTGAGCTGCTCGAACGCTTTGCACCTGATCTCGACCGGCTGCGGCATCTCACCGGAATCGACGTCCTCGGCATCCAGGCCCAGACCAATCAGACCGGCGCCGGCGAGTCTCCGGCCGCCACCCCGGCATAGACCGCCCGCAAGGCCGCGCCCACTCGGTCCGGAGCTTGATCGATCGCCACCATTCGCGCGGCGTCGGCCCGGCGTTGCCATTCGAGCTCGTCACCAAACGCATCGACGATCGTTGCCGCGAGATCGTCGGACGAATCCGGGTTCACGACCCAACCCGCCCCCGGATCCAGGACTGACGAGCGGAGGGCGCCCACGTCAGTGACGACCGCAGGGAGATGATTTCCGAACGCGTCGTGAAGTACACCGCTCTGCGAGGAAAACGCGGTGTACGGCAGCACCACGAGGTCTGCCGCGCGAAAGAGTTCCGCCTTTCGCTCCGGAGTGATCCATTCGATCTCGGCGGTCAGGTTGGGAAACCGTTCCGCCGCGGCACTCACCGCGCGCTCGAGCTCCGCATCGCCGCGTCCCGCTATGTGAAACTTCAGATCGACGTCTGGTGGCATGCGCGCGATCACATCGAGCAGGACACGCACTCCCTTGTTCTCGCGCAGTGTGCCGAAGAACAAGACGCGATGTTCGGCGGACAGCGTTCGCCGATCGTCCGGCGCCCGAAACGGTGATACCCAATGCGGTACCACGTGCACCGATGCCGGATCCACATCGAACCGATCGGTGAGCTCGGTCTTCACATCCGCGTGATGCACCACGATCGTGCCGCAGACCGAGTACAGCCGGCCAAGGAGCCGACGCTGCACCGCGCGCGGCAAACGCGACCGGTGCGGGATGACGTCGTGAATGGTCGTTACCAGGCGCGTCTCGCGACTCAACCGCGGGAGATCGACGATGTCCGTGTACTGGTTGAGGAACGCGATGTGAGCCACGTCGAAACGTTCGGCTGCGACGAGCTGTCGCCGCGCGTTCGCTCGGGCACGATACGTCGACACTCGGGACCGCGCCCAAGCCACCGATCGCTCGCGAACCGCATCCACGTCCGCGAGGTCGGCGTGAATCGTGACCCGCCCCTGGTCGAGCCGCGGCACACCCGGGCGATCGAGCGCGTGCAACACGAGTGAGTCGTCGGGCCCGGGCGTCGCCAGCGCGAGCGCGAAGTCCTCTTCGCGTGCGAACGGCCAATACCAATAGATCCGCATCTCGGCTAGTCGCCCCGACCGAGGAGTCGGCGGACACCACGCATCGGGCGGGCGAGACCGCGGTTGTACACCGTCCCCATTTGCGTGAGGCGTCGCTCGCTTGCACCCAGGGGTCGCTCGTGAATCAGGTCCGGCTTCGCGCGGTCGGAAAGCACAGCCTGCCAGCGATCCGCGGTGATCTCCGGCGCGAGGAACGACAACTTGTCGTGGAGATACGCCGCGTCGGTTGCAAAGCGCGGGAAGAGCAACAGCGTGTGTTCCAGGTCGTAACGAGCGATGGTGTAGAGCAGCTCCGCCAGCATCAACGCGAGCGCCTCGCGTTGGCGAGTCGCTCGGTTGGTTCCCAACAACCCGCCCCATGTGTGCAGGTCGCTGCCGTACTTGGTGTTGCGCACCCGACTCGCCGCGGCGACGTCGAGCGCGCGAATAGGGATGATGACATGGTCGACGCGCACCTCACCACCGTCGAGCAGCGCGCCGAGCGTCCGGCTGAGATTCGGCGACTTCACAATCCACGGGACATCCGAACCGACGAGTGAACGCTCGAGTCCGGCATTGACGCGCGGATCGATGGGCGCCGAGGGATCGAAGCCCGTGTCCAGGCCGAGATCGGAGAGCACCTGCACGAGCAGTGTCGTTCCGGCGCGCCCTGTTCCCGCGATCACGATCTTGCCGCGCTCGTTGTCCGTGGTCACGTCTGCCCGTCCCTTTCCATGGTCGGGTCACACGCCGCGTGGACATTCGGGGCCGAGCGCAAAGAGCCGAACAGCGCATCCGGATCTGCGAGCAAGCGCTCGCAGACCACCTGGTAGACCGCGCGATTTCGTTCGACGATCGAGCGCCTCGTGCCGTCGCGCACGCGCTCGAGCACGCCGAACTTGGCGCGGCCCAACCTTCCGGAGAGCGGGAGCCGCTCCAATGGCATCGTCCATCGGTACACGCGGGATGCCACAAGATCTCGGCGGAAGATCGTGCCGCTGGCGACCCCAGCGAGATGGAACACACAGTCGCCGTATATCCCGGCAATGATCGGATGGAGATCCACGGCGTTCGTGCGTTCGACCTTGCCCCACGCAAGATCGTGCGACCAGAGCGTGTAGGCGAGGCCAAGGCCCGTGTCGCCGGCCTGGCCTGTCGTGCGCAAGAACCGACGGAACTGGTCGGTCCGATCCGAATCGGGCGAGAAGCTCGGCCGGTAGCGCTCGAAGAACGCGGCGGGGATCGTCACGCAAGACGGGTGCGGCAACATCGAGTCGCCGTTCTCGACGCGAAGTATGCCGGCAACTCCGGTCTCGGGCGGCGCGGCGCGACACAGGGTGGCCACCCAATCGTCCGAGATCGGAAAGGAGTCGACGTCGAGCGTGACGATGCGATCGAAGCCGTCCGCGAACGCGAGCTCCGTGAGCGCGTCCAGGTAGTAGCCGTGCTCGCGGCTTCCCCGCATCTCGGTCGGTGCAACCTCACACAACCTGACCCACGGTCGAGATTTCAATTGTCGACGCGCCGCGTTGCTCACCCGGTTCGCGACTCCGTAGACGACAAAGGGCGTTGTGGTGTGCCGCTCGATCCGATCGAGGTGCAGCTCGAGAATCGGGAGATCATCGTCGCTGCGCAAGAAGTAGACCACGAGAATCGCGAGGGTCGCGGCCTCGGTGTCCGAGGGGGTCATCCGCCTGACCGCCGCCGACACCGGTTCCGCAGCGCGACCATGCGCGCGTCGGACCGGCTCAGGTTCGAATAGCGCCGCGACACAAGCACCCGGCCACGGTCAGGCAAAGGGTCCACGTACACGCTCACACAGAAGTCGGCGACCTTGGCCGTCGGAACACCATGCGCACCGTTGCCTCCAACCACGATCCTGGGTAGCCGTGCCCCGCGGTAGTAGTTCACCCATTCGAAGCCGCCGTTGATCTCGTTCCGCGCGTAGCCCAGCTGCGAAGCGGCCACGGCCACCCGCCACCGGGTTCCGTCGAACGATGCGGCATCCACCGTGAACGCGACTCCGACCGCGGTGACCAATGCCAACACGACCGCACCCACGCCACGTCGGGTGGGACTCGATGTCGGCTCGCAGGTTCGCGATTCGGTCTCCGAAAGTCGCGGTCGGTGCGCCACTGCGATACCGACGAGCGGTAACAGTGGCAGCGCGTATCGGTCGTACACCGAGACGCCCGTGAACATCGCGAACACATAGGTGAGCGCATATCCGACCGCGGTCGCACCCAAACAGAACAACACCGGATCCGTCAACTTCAAATCGCGGCTCCGCACTCGACGCACCAAACGAACGCTCGGCGGAATCATGGCAGTGACGATCAACACGCCGGACACCGTAGCGAGCATCACAATCAATGCGTAGAGCGGGAACGGGAAGAGGTCGGGTCGACGACCCAACAGCACATCGCCAGTCAACGCGCCGTTGGAATCGATGTAGTTCCCCACGAACTGCTGGCCCGGCACGTGTACCGAGAGCAACGCCAAGCCGCCCGCGAGTCCACCGATCACGACGATCGTCGCGCGTGTCGAGGCCGCCCACGCCCGCCGAACGATCTCCGCCGGGCCCGCGACCGCGACCACCGGCGCGAGGAGCAGCCCGAAGAGCCGAACGAACCCGCCGCCCTTGATGACGGCTACCGACGCACTGTGCCCGTCGGGAACCGCCGGCACGTACGTCTTGAGGTTGGGGATCTCGCTCCACACCGCGTAGATCACGCCACAAGTCATGAACGCGGCCGCGACCAACGCGATCACGAACCGCCGCGTTCGTCGGTCCCGCGCATCGATCGCGACCCAAATCACGGTCACGGCGATCGCCAGCACCGCCACCATCGCGTACTGACGGATCGAGAACGCGAACACACCTGCCGCGAGGCTCGCAGCCACCATGGGGACGGAGATCGGTGTGCGCCGCAGTGCAGCAACCGCGAGGGCCAGCGCGAGCATTGTCGCCGCGAACGCGGGAACGTCGGTCATATAGCTGGCGGCCAGCGGCCCCCAGAGTGGGCCCAAAGCGATCGTGAGCGTGACCAGCGCCGCGCGGCCGCGACCAATCACGTGCACGCTCATCCAATACGTGGCCAGTAGGCCGGCGAAGCCCAGGACCGCGACGCCACACTGCAGTGCCGTGATGTTCCTGCCGAAGATCCACACGACTGGTAACGCCGCGCCGAGCTGACCAATCAGGGTCATCGAGACCCAATGGTTGCCATCGAGTTGGCCGTGGCCGGCGAATCGGAACAGCGTCTGGAGATACGACCAGTCGTCGCTGCGCGGAATCCCGAGTGCGCCGTAGTGGCGCGCCGCGACGACGGGCACAACGCAGGACACCAGACCGAGCACCAGCACAAATCCCCAGAAGGATGGGGCGGGACGTGCCCGACGCGTGGATGGCTCCCTAGTGTTCGTTGTGCTCAATCACAACCCTCGCATTCAGGCTCGGCCGACTGAGTCTGGGACCACAGACGGAACCTAGTGGGCCGCGACGCACTCCGATATGCGAGCAATCGGTGCGGCTCGCAGGACCAACGCCTCCTCGGACGGGCGAATCCAGAAATCGATCGACCACGCAATTTGGGCCGTTCCACCACGCAGGGTGGTGTCTCTCGAGGCCCGAATACGGCTCAATCGCGCGGGATTCCCCGACGACAAGCCTATGGATGTCACCGTCGGCGCGATGCTATCGTTGGGCTGTTGAAATCCGGACCGGCACCACTCGTGGTCAGGAAGCGTTCGCGCCACGTCGGGCGGCTGTGTTGATTTCATAGAGGTTTCGGCACGAGTGTCGGAGTCCAACTGGGGGAACAAGGGAATGCCAGGCGAGCACGAGGTGGAGACAACCGGCGGGCTCAGCCGCCGCCAGTTGCTCACGCGCAGCGCGATTGCCGGCGGACTCGTGTGGGCCGCACCCATCATCCGGACCACGGCGGCATACGCCACCACCGCGAACGGTACCGAGCGCCCCTGCACCACCTTCTACATGGTGACGATCGATCCCAAGGGCAAGGTGCGCCCCGAACCCAAGGATCTCAACACGCGTGATGTTCCTCCGGCGATCCGCCAGTGGTTCGCCGACAACCCCGGCGTCACGGTGCAGTTCCCCGCAGTGAAGCCATTGCTCACTCAGACGAGCATGTCGGGCTGGGCGGTGCTCCTTCCGGAGGTAACGGGCCCCAACGCGGCCGGCCGACAATGCCGCATGGTGATCGGTTGGGACGAGAAGCGCCACAAGTACGCGGAAGGGTACGTCGATCCCAATCCGCCCCTCGCGTCTGAAGTCGGGCTTCGTCTCATCTTCCCGTGTCCCGATCCGAACCACACCGGTGGCGGCGGCGACGGCGACCACGACGGCGACGACGACGGAACCGGCAAGGGCGGAAAGAACGACGGCGATAGCGACGACAAGAAAAGCGGGGACGACGGCGGCGGCTGCAAGGCCGGTCACGACGACGGCGACCACGACGCCGACGATGTCGCGTGTGACCCGACCGCCGTGGGAACCGCCGAAGGCGCGACCGGCACCGGAACTGCCGACGCGACCGGAACGACCGGAGCGACCGCGACGGACCCATCACTGAGTGCAAGCTCCACGACGGCCACGAGCTCCGCGACCGACACGAGCTCCACAACCGGCACGAGCAGCGCCATCGGGAGCAGTCAGATTGCATCCGACGGCTCGGCGTCCAACTCGATCAGCAGCGATGGCCAGCCGAGCCAGTCAGTGTCGAGCGACGGAACACCGTCATCGCACGATTCGTCGGGCCCGGGTGACTGCATCAACCTCGTGTACTTGATCTACTGCTGCCCGCAATGACATCGAGCCTTCTCGGCCGCATCGACGATCGCACCGCGCGGGTCGTAATCGTCGGCCAAGGCTACGTCGGGTTGCCCGTGGCGATGCGCGCCTCGGAAGTCGGGTTCCCGGTAACCGGGTACGAGGTCGACCCCCGCCGCGTCACTGCCCTCCGCGAGGGCCGATCGTTTGTCGAAGACGTCTCCGCCGAGCGTCTCGGCCACGCGCTGCAGAACGGTTACACCGTGACCGACGCGTCCGCGGATCTCGTCGGGTTCGATGTCGCGATCATCTCGGTACCCACGCCGCTGCGGGACGGAGTACCCGACCTCAGCTACGTCGAGTCTGCGGTGCAGACGCTCGCCGAAGTCATCCAACGTGGCGCGCTCGTCGTGTTGGAATCGACGACGTATCCGGGTACCACCGAGGAGTTGGTTCGGCCGCTCCTCGAAGCGTCGGGCCTCGTGGCCGGCCAAGACTTCTTCCTCGGATACTCGCCCGAGCGTATCGATCCAGGGAATCCCCGATGGACCTTCGAGAACACGCCGAAGGTCGTGTCGGGAATCGACGCAGAATCCTGTCGCGCGGTCGAAGCCTTCTACGGCGCACTCGTCGAGAAGGTCGTGCCGGTCGCCACGCCGGCCGAGGCCGAGCTGGTCAAGCTCCTGGAGAACACCTTCCGTCACGTGAACATCGCTTTGGTCAACGAGCTCGCGATGTTCGCCGAGGATCTCGGTGTCGACATCTGGTCGGCCATCGACGCCGCGTCGAGCAAGCCGTTCGGCTACATGCGCTTCACGCCGGGCCCCGGCGTCGGCGGACATTGCCTACCGGTCGACCCGTCGTATCTCTCCTGGCGCGTCCGACGCCGTTCGGGCCATGCGTTTCGGTTCGTCGAACTCGCCAACGACGTCAACGAGCACATGCCCGACTACGTCGTGACTCGCGTGACCGCGCTGCTCAACCGAAACGTTCGCCCGGTCAAGGGAACGCGTATTTTGCTCCTCGGCTTGGCGTACAAGGCCGGGACGTCCGATTGGCGTGAGTCTCCTTCGCTGATGGTCGCCGACCGACTCTCGGCGCTCGGCGCGTCGCTCACCGCGTGCGATCCGCACATTCCCGTCGTACAGCGACAAGGGCTCCCGTTCGAGTTCGTCGAGTTCGACGCAGCCGCGCTCGAAGCATGCGACCTGGCAATCCTGCTCGTGGATCACCCGGAGTTCGAACCCGAGCTGATCTGCCGACACGCTCCGCTCGTCTTCGACACCAAGGGCGGTCTCCGCGGACAACTGCTCAACGGCGAAATCCTCTGACGCTTCGCACACCCCAGCCGAACACGTCATCACAACGCCGGGGTTACGACCGCCTGGTCGGACCTCGTTCAGTGGTCCAGTTGATCTGTCCCTCTGCCGGGATCAGGTCACAACCCCCGATCCCCTGACACGGGTCGGGCAGGTTCCGCCGGTGGGTGTGGGTACAAGCCGCGGGCAATCGACGAGCCATGACGGGCTGAACCCGTTGGAGGCGAGCCGCTACCGAGCCCGGTTCGGAGCCCACCCCCAGAAGGGACAAAATGGTGTAATCCCACCCTCTAAGCTTTCGGTCAGGTGTTAGGCAACCGGGGCAAATGGGAAGAAGGGGTAGCGGCACAGGCGACGCCGAACTCGTCGCCGACGCCGCACCGTCCGGACATCCAGGGGTTGCGCGCGCTCGCGGTGCTCCTCGTCGTCGCATTTCACGCGGGCCTGGCAATCCATGGTGGATTCATCGGCGTCGATGTGTTCTTCGCCATCTCCGGTTTCGTCATCATGGGGATGCTGTTCGACGAGCGCCACCGAACCGGGCGTACCAGCCTGCGCACCTTCTATGCGCGCCGGGCGCGTCGGATCCTTCCCGCGCTGGCACTCATGGTGTCAGTCACGGCACTCTTCGCGTTCATCGCGGTCAGTCCGCTCGCACCGAAACCGACGGCGGCGAAGACGGGTTTCGCCGCGATGTTCTCCGTTGCGAACCTGTATCTCCAGCACAATCCGGTTGGGTACTTCGGTCCGGGGCCGAATACGAACCCCTTCCTCCACACTTGGTCGCTCTCCGTCGAGGAACAGTTCTATTTGGTCTTCCCCGGCCTGCTGGTGCTGGCCTGGTGGATGGGCCGACGCTTCGTACCCAACCGGTCTCGGCGCTCGCTCGCCATCGCACTGGTCAGCTTCGGGACCATCACCTCGTTCGTGCTCTCGTATGCGGCCACGAACAACTTGGGCGGCGTCGCGTCGCACGGGCTCAACAGCCGCTTCGCGTTCTACATGGCACCGGCACGGGCATGGGAGTTCAGCCTTGGCGCGCTGCTGGCGTTATGCACGCCGCTACTCGGGCGGCTTTCCCGGCGCGTCGCGACCAATGCGGGGTGGCTCGGCTTGGCGCTCGTCGCCGCCGGCGCCTTGACGATCACCGAAGCCACTCCGTTTCCCGGGACCGCGGCGCTCATCCCGGTCT
>JANYLF010000226.1 GCA_025357995.1 Acidimicrobiia bacterium
CAGGTGCGTCACCGCGGCACGATCGGTGGTTCGGTCGCGCACGGCGACCCGGCCAGCGACTTGCCCGCCGTACTGCTGGCGCTCGACGCGGATTTCGTGATCCGCGGCAAGAGCGGCGAGCGCGTCGTGGCCGCCACCGACTTCTTCAGAGGGTTCCTCGAGACGGCCATCGCGCCCGACGAGTTGCTCACCGAGATTCGGTTGCCCAAGACCGGAGCCAACAGCTTCTCGTACCAGAAGTTCAATCGGCGCGCGCAGGACTGGGCCATCGTCGGCGCGGTCGCGCTCAAGGCGAACGGCACCACCCGCGTGGGGCTGGTGAACATGGGGTCCACCCCGTTGCGCGCCACGGGTGTGGAAGCCGCGCTCGCGGACGGCGCATCAGTGACCGACGCCGCGAATATCGCCGCGGACGGTACGGAGCCATCGGCCGATATCAACGCCACTACCGAGTACCGCGCCCACCTGGCACGCGTGCTCACTCGCCGCGCCCTGGAGGCAATTTCCTGAGTCCGGTTGCGGTCGGGATCCTCGCGGCGGGGCGGGCCGAGCGATTCGGTGGGGGCAAGGTCCTCGCGGAGCTCGACGGGGTTCCGCTGGTCCGACGAGCCGTGGACGCGGCGATGACGTCGGGTCTGCGGCCGGTGGTCACGGTCGTCGGGCCTCGGGCGGGGCGGATCGAACAGGTACTGCCGGCCGGGGTCGATGTGGTGCAGGCGTTCGCGGCGCGCCGTGGGATTGCCCACAGTCTGCGCGCCCTGATTCGTGGGCTCGAGGGGTGGCGTCAAGTGGGGGCGGTGTGCGTGGGCCTCGCCGACCAGCCCTTCGTCGGCCCGGACGCCTATCGCCGATTGGCCGCGGCCTACGATGCCGGCGCGACGTTCGCGGTCGCGACGTACAAGGGTCAGCGTCACAATCCGGTGCTGATCGGCCGGGTTCATTGGCCGGCGGTCATGCGGTTGCGTGGCGATGTTGGTGCTCGATCCTTGATGGACGCGCTGGCCGTCGTCGAAGTGGACTGCGACAACACCGGTCGACCGGACGACGTCGACACCACCGAGGATCTGGCGCGGATGCAACGAGAGATGGAGAGCTGAGTGGAGATCGAAGATTCCTTCCGGGTCGACCTGCCGGTGGACGACACGTGGCGCGTCCTGCTCGACATCGAGCGCATCGCGCCATGTCTTCCCGGCGCGCAGCTCCAAGAGATCGAGGGCGAGGAATACCGCGGGGTCGTGAAGGTGAAGGTCGGGCCGATCACCGCGCAGTACAAGGGCGCGGCTCATTTCGAGTCGCGTGACGACACCACGCACACCGCCGTGATCGTCGGCAGCGGCCGCGACACACGAGGTCAAGGCAACGCGAGCGCCACGATCACGATGAACCTCGAACCCGACGGCACGGGAACGAAGGTGAAGGTCTCGACCGATCTGTCGATTACCGGCAAGGTTGCGCAGTTCGGCCGAGGCGTAATGGCCGACGTGTCGGCGAAGTTGCTCGCGCAGTTTGTCGCGAACCTCGAACGCGACGTGCTCTCGGGTCCCATCGTGGATCTGAACGAGCCTGACGAGAACGCCGCCGATCCGGCATCGGTCGCGACGAGTTCGACGACCGCGACGAACCCGGCCGGCGCCGATGTGAACGATCCCGCGTTGTCCGGCCCCGCGGGGAGCAACGGCACCAGCAAGGGAATGGCCGACGGCGAGAGCACTACGGTGCGCAAGATCAACGCGCCGGAGGCCGCGCCGGTCGATCTGCTCGAGATGGGCGGCGGCTCCGTGATGAAGCGCCTCGCTCCGTTGGTGGGCGTGGGGTTCGCGCTCACGGTGCTGCTCTGGTTGCTGCGGAGGCGTCGGTCCGCGCGCTGAGCGGCCGATTCCCCTAGGGTCGAACCCGTGTTCGACCCTGCCGGCCCGGTTTTGGGCATCGACCCCGGCGTGTCCCGCTGCGGCTACGGCGCTGTCATCCGCGAGGGTGCGAATATCACCGCGGTCAGTTACGGCGTGATCCGCACGTCGACGGCCGATCCGCTGCCGGAGCGCCTCGCGCAGCTGGCGGCGGAGCTGGCCGACTTGGTGGCCGAGCTCCGTCCCCGCGCGATGGCTGTGGAGCGCGTGCTGTTTCAGAACAACGCACGCACCGCGATCTCCGTGGGCCAGGCGAGTGGCCTCGCCCTCGTGGCCGCCGCGCGCGTCGGCATCCCGGTCGAGCAGTACAGCCCGAACGAGGTGAAGCTGGCGGTCGCCGGTCACGGCGGTGCCGACAAGGAGCAGGTGCAGTTGATGGTGACGCGGTTGTTACGGCTCACCGAAGTGCCGCGCCCGCCCGATGCCGCCGACGCGCTCGCGTTGGCACTGTGTCACGAATGGTCGGGACCGATGCGCGCCCGCACGGCGGCGGCCACGGATCACATTGCCGACGTGACGCGCGTGAGTGGCTTCGACCGCGCCGTGGCTGCCGCGGTGGCTCGGGACGCCCGATGATCGGCTCGGTGCGCGGCACGGTGTTGGAACGCACCCCAACGGGCGAGGTCCTCGTCGAGGTGGGTGGTGTGGGATATCGCTGTCTCGTGCCCATCAGCGCGGTTCCGCAACTCACGCCGGGCGGCGCGGCGTTCCTCATGACACACCTGCATGTGCGCGAAGACGCGATGACGCTGTACGGCTTCCCCACGCGCGACGAGCGAGACACGTTCGAGGTGCTCATCGTCACGAACGGTGTGGGACCGAAGTTGGCGCTGGCGATTCTCTCGGTGCATCCACCCGCAGCGTTGCGGCGCGTGGTCGCGGACGACGACATCGACTCGCTCTGTCTCGTTTCCGGGGTGGGCAAGCGCACCGCGCAGAAGCTGATGCTCGAACTCAAGGCCCGTCTCGATCTGCCCGATGTCGACCTGCGTGACCTCGGCGACGGCGCGACGCCACCGGTACGGGCCGAGGTGCGGGCGGCGCTCACCGAGCTCGGTTACGCCCCGGACGAGGTGCGCGCCGTCTTGACCGACTTGCCCGCCGACGGCGCCGTCGAAGACCTGCTGCGCGCCGCGCTCAAGCAACTCGCGGTGAAGGCATGATCCCATGAGCCGGGAGGAGCTGCTGCACCCGAAGGCAGATCCGGTGGAGGCCGCGGAGGAGACCACGCTGCGGCCGCGTCGGTTGGGCGAGTTCGTCGGTCAGCCGCGCCTTACCGAGCATCTCGACATCGTGTTGCAAGCCGCGCGTCAACGTGGCCAGGCCGTCGACCATCTGTTGTTCGCGGGCCCGCCCGGCACGGGCAAGACATCGCTCGCGGCGATCGTCGCGGCCGAGATGGACGCGCACCTCCGAGTCACGAGTGGTCCGGCGCGCGAACGCGCCGGCCACCTCGCCGCGATCCTCACAAACCTCGACGACGGCGACGTCTTGTTCGTCGACGAGATCCATCGCCTCCCACGCGCGGTCGAAGAAGTGCTGTACCCCGCGATGGAAGACTTCCAGCTCGACATCGTGATCGGACGCGGCCCGTCAGCGCGCTCGATCCGGCTCGACCTGCCGCGCTTCACGCTCGTGGGCGCGACCACGCGCGCCGGTCTGATCACCGGACCCTTACGCGACCGCTTCGGCTTTGTGGCCCGCCTCGAGTACTACGAACCCGAAGATCTCCAGAAGATCGTGGTGCGCGCCGCGCGCATCCTCGGAGTGGAGATCGACGAGGACGGCGCGGGGGAGTTGGCCCGTCGAGCGCGCGGTACGCCGAGGATCGCCAATCGCCTCTTGAAGCGGGTGCGCGATTACGCCGAGGTCCGTTCCGACGGCACCGTGATCGGCAGCACCGCTCGCGCGGCACTCGAGGTGTTCGAGGTCGACGAGCGGGGTCTCGATCGCACCGACCGCGCCGTGCTCCACGCGCTGTGCGTGACGTTTGCCGGGAATCCCGTGGGTCTCGGCACCCTGGCCGTTGCGGTGAACGAAGAGCCCGACACGGTCGAAGACGTGTACGAACCGTTCCTCCTGAAGCAGGGGATGTTGCAGCGCACGCCGCGGGGGCGGATCGCGACGGCGTCCGCCTTTGCCCATCTCGGTATCAATACGCCGCCCGGGTTGGCGACATTGTTCGAGAATTCAGGTCCTTGATCGGGTCTGGCTAGGCCGACGCACTAGTTTCCCCTCCCGGCATGCCTGTCTTTCTCGTTTACTTCGCGCTACTCGCGGTCCTGTTCTTTTTCCTGATCGTGCGCCCCCAACGCCGTCAGCTGGCGTCGCGCCGCGCGCTCATCGCCGCGGTCGAGGTGGGTGACGACGTGATCACCGCCGGTGGTATCTACGGCACTATCCGCGCGATCGACGGTGATGTGCTCGAGGTCGAAATCGCCGACGGCGTGGTGATCACGCTGGCGCGCGAGGCCATTGCTCGTCGCCGCGGCGACGAACCGGTGGCCGGTGCTTCGGAGTCGGGCACCTCGGAATCCGATACCCACGACGCTGCGAATCCGGAGGACTAGTGCGGCGCAACGCGTGGTATTTGGGTATCACTGTGGTCCTGATCGTCGGCACGTTCCTCGCGACGCTGATCGGCGGCAACTCGCCGGTTCTCGGTCTCGACCTCCAAGGCGGAATCGAAGTGCGGCTGCAACCGGTGGGGGCGGCCCGGAGTACCGCGGTGCTCGACAAAGCCGTCGACATCATTCGCAACCGGGTCAACGGCCTCGGCGTGGCCGAGACCGAGGTGAAGCGCGACGGGCAGCAGATCGTGGTCGACCTGCCCGGGGTCAAGGACCGCGACAAGGCTCGCCGCATCGTCGGCCAGACCGCGGAACTCCGGTTCCGCCCCGTGCTCGGATCGTTGGCCAATCCCTGCGGGATCACGAAAGCGCCCAAGTCATCGAAATCCTCGTCGACATCGTCCACGACTGCGTCCTCCACCTCCACCTCGTCCTCGTCAACGACGCTCGCGCCGTCATCCGGGCCAGGCAAGAGCGTTCGTGCGCCGGCCGCCGGCGCGTCGACCACCACGTCGAGTCTGCCGACTTCGGCGACCACTGTCGCGGCGAGTACGACTCCTACCACTGCGGCGCCACAGATCCCGCCGCTGACGCCACGAGATCAAGACAAGCGCGATGCGACCGTGATCCTGTGTGACCGCAAGGGCGGGACCCGCTACGAGTTGGGCCCCACGGCGTTGACCGGCAAGCTCGTGACGAGCGCGCGGGCCCAGTTCGACAGCGGCAACGGATGGATCGTTCTCATCGGGTTCAACTCCGAAGGGGCGACGAAGTTCAATGCGCTGGCGGCGTCGTTGTTCCCGAAGCACGGGGCCGTCGCGATCGTGCTCGACGGTGTGGTGCAGTCGGCCCCGGTGTTCCAGACCGGGTCCTTCTCGGGAGATGTGCAGATCTCCGGGAGCTTCAGCCAGACCGAAGCCGAAGATCTTGCGACGGTCTTGAAGTTCGGGTCGCTGCCGGTGCAGCTCAAGCCGCTCACTACCACGAGCGTGTCGCCCACGTTGGGGAAGGACCAGCTCGACGCGGGACTCCTCGCGGGCATCATCGGCCTCGTGCTCGTCGCGCTGTACATGATCCTCTTCTACCGGCTACTCGGTGTGGTCGTGATCGTCGGTCTCACGTTGTCCGGGATGGCGGTGTACACGATCATCACCTTCCTCGGTGACAGCATCGGCCTCACGCTGACCCTTGCCGGTGTCGTCGGTTTGATCGTGTCGGTGGGTATCACCGTCGACTCGTACGTCGTGTACTTCGAACGATTGAAGGACGAGGTACGCACCGGTCGTACGGTGCGCAGCTCGGTAGATCGCGGTTTCGTGCGCTCGTTCAAGACGATTCTGGCCGCGGACCTCGTCTCGCTCATCGCCGCCGTGATCCTCTACTGGCGTGCGATCGGTTCCGTGCAACAGTTCGCGTTCCTGCTCGGGCTCTCCACGATCCTCGACTTGTTGATCTCGTACTTCTTCATGCATCCCCTCGTGCAGCAGCTGGCGCGCAGTCGCCCGTTGGTCGCGACGAAGAAGGTCGGTATCGCCGCGGGACTCGACACGCCGGAGGCCACGGTATGAAGCCCGACGGCACGCGCCACACTCTGAAGGACCTTTACCACGAGCGGACGTCGTTCGACTTCCTGCACCGGCGGTGGCGCTGGGCGTTGTTGTCGGGCCTGCTGATCCTGATCTCGGTGATCGGGTTCATCGCCCGCGACGGTCTCAACCTCGGGCTGGACTTCACCGGGGGTACGTCGTGGCAGGTCACGGCCGCCGGGGGCAAGAGCCCGTCGAGTGCAGAGCTCCGGACGTTGCTCGCGGGTGAGCAGGTCAAGGATCCGAAGATCGTGATCCTCGGATCCCGCGGTATCCGCGTTGAGGCGTCGACGGTGTCGTTGGCGCGCGAGGCGAAGGTGACGGCCGCCCTGGCGAAGTACGGCGGCGTGACCGCGGCCGCGGTCAGTGTGAGCGAGGTCGGCCCGAGTTGGGGACAGAAGGTGAGTAGTGAGGCGCTCCTCGCCTTGGGGCTCTTCTTCATCGCGATCGCGCTCTATCTCTCGTTGCGCTTCGAGTTCAAGATGGCGGTCGCCGCGATCATCGCGGTGATCCACGACATCCTGATCACCGTTGGCGTTTACGCCGTGACCGGCATCGAGGTGACGCCGGCCACGGTGATCGCGTTCCTCACCATTCTCGGGTTCTCCCTCTACGACACCGTGGTGGTGTTCGACAAGATCAAGGAGAACACGCCGCAGCTCACCACCGTCAAGGGTGTGACCTATACGTCGATGGCGAACCGGTCGCTCAACGAAGTGTTGATGCGCTCGCTGAACACGTCGTTTGTCGCGTTGTTGCCGGTCGCATCGTTGTTGGTCGTCGGGGTGTGGCTCGAGGGCGCGTTGGCGCTCCGCGAGTTCGGGTTGGCCTTGTTCATCGGACTGCTGGTCGGTGCCTACTCGTCGATCTTCGTCGCCACGCCGATCTTGGCGTGGTGGAAGGAACGCGAGCCGCGCTACCGCGCCTTGGCCGAACGCAGCATGGTCCGGGCGGGGCGGGAAATGGCGACGGTGGCAGCCGGCGCGGCAGCGGCGACCGCCACGACGACGACTTCGACGACGGCCGAGACCGACGATCCCGGCGCCACTCCGGTGCCGGCCGCGCCGGTCGGCGCGAAGGACGCCCTGGTGATCGCGCCTCGACCCCGACAGCAAAAGAGCCGCAAGCGCAAGTAGCCCCACGCGCCGGTACCGGGACGAGGTGCGCGAGAATGGGCAGCGGTGACCAGCATTGCGGAACCGACCCGAACCGAGCTTCGTGGCGATCGTCGCTCCGTGCTGCCGTGGCGTCGGCATCAGGTGGATGTGGCGCTGGCGCCCGTCCTGGACTCGTTCCTCGACCAACACCGGAAGTCCGATACCGCGCTCATCGAGCGGGCGTACGCGGCGGCGCATCGCGCCCACGCGGAGCAGGTGCGCCGCTCGGGTGAGCCGTACATCTCGCATCCGCTCGGGGTTGCGCTGATTCTTGCCGATCTCGGCCTTGACGACATCACGATCGCGGCCGCGCTGTTGCACGACGCGGTCGAAGACACGGAGTTCACCAAGGAGGGCGTGGAGGCCGCGTTCGGTCCCGAGGTCGCGGCCATCGTCGACGGTGTCACCAAGATCGAACGGTTGCAGTTCGCCACCAAGGAAGCGCAGCAAGCGGCGACGATGCGCAAGATGCTGGTGGCGATGGCGAAGGACATTCGCGTCCTGCTGATCAAGCTCGCCGATCGGTTGCACAACATGCGCACGATCGCATCCCTGCCCGAAGGCAAGCAGCTGCGCATCGCGCGCGAGACACTCGACATCTACGCGCCGCTCGCGCATCGAATGGGTATCGGCGATGTGAAGTGGCAGCTCGAAGACCTGTCGTTCGCGGTGCTGTATCCGAAGCGCTACGCGGAGATCGAACAACTCGTGTACACCCAGTCGCCGGCGCGGGACGACCATCTCGTCCAGGTGCTCGGCGAGCTGCGCGAACGCCTCGCGGAGTTGCACATCGAGGCCGACGTGAGCGGTCGACCGAAGCACTTCTGGTCCATCTACGAGAAGATGGTCGTGCGCGACAAGGAGTTCGACGAGGTCCAAGACCTTCTTGGCGTGCGCGTGGTGGTCGACACCGTGAAGGACTGTTACGGCGCGCTCGGTTCCATCCACGCGTGGTGGCGACCGGTGCAGGGCCGCTTCAAGGACTACATCGCGATGCCTAAGTTCAACCTGTACCAGTCGTTGCACACCACGGTGGTGGGTCCCGGTGGGCGGCCGGTCGAGGTGCAGATTCGCACCGAAGAGATGCACCGGCGGGCCGAGTACGGCGTGGCCGCGCACTGGGGATACAAGCAAGGCACGGTCACCACGAACACCGCCGATCTGGTCTGGTTGCAGCGGCTCGTCGATTGGCAGCAGGAGACCGACGATCCTCAGCAGTTCATGCAGACGCTCAAAGGCGACCTCGAACAGGATGAAGTGTTCGTGTTTACGCCCAAGGGCAAAGTGGTCACCTTGCCGACCGGTGCCACGCCGGTCGACTTCGCGTACGCGATCCACACCGAGGTGGGGCACCGCTGCATTGGCGCCCGATCGAACGGACGGTTGATCCCGCTCGACGCGCTGCTCACTACCGGTGACACCGTGGAGATCGTGACGAGCAAGGTCGAAGGCGCCGGACCCACCCAGGACTGGCTCGAGTTCGCCACCACCCCGCGCGCTCGCGAAAAGATCCGCCAACGGTTCTCGCGTGAGCGCCGCGTCGACGCGATCGACGGCGGCCGCGATGATCTGGTGGTCGAACTGCGCCGCGCCGGGCTCCCGGTCC
>JANYLF010000274.1 GCA_025357995.1 Acidimicrobiia bacterium
GCGGCCGACTTTTGTTCGAGTTCTTTACGCGGCGACTGGTTCGCCTTGCAGTCGCTTGTACATGTAGCCCGTCGCGATGGTGACCACGGGCATGGCAACGATCAAGCCAATGCAGAGGGCGATGAAGCCGGCAAACGTGACGACCCAAGACAGCAGCAGGAAGATGATCACTGCCCCTATATTCTCCTTCACCAGGTTGAAGCTTGCGGTGATGGCTTCCACGGGTGCCAGCTTCTTGTCGATGACGAAGTAGCCCCAGAACATCGTGAAGAACGCCACTGCAATACCGGGCAGGATGCAGAGCACGAACCCGATGAACGTCAGGATGCCGACGAGGATCGCGGTCAGGAAGTAGGGCCCGAAGCTATCGAACGACATCACACTCGACGCTTCCAGCTTCTCGCCCCGAACGATGATCAACGTGGCCCGGATGATGAAGTACTGCAGGATCGTGCTCCCCAGGTAGAAGAGGAACTGGAAGAGCCCGTTCGCGAACAGAGTCGTGAAGAAGCTGGGACTCGATCCGCATCCGCCGCTACTGCGGATCACACCGTTGCTGATCCGGACCGTGCAGCTATCGACGCTCGTCAGACTGCGTTGGATCAGGAACCCGATCACGCCCAGGACCGCCATGGCGACGAAGCCGACGATCAAGGCCACCAGGATGACTTGCCAGTACTGCAGGAATTTCTCCCAGCCGTACTTGATGGCCGATGTTGCGTCGGCGGGTTGACTGCCACCGCCGGACGCGGGCACGCCACCACCGGGCGGCGGGGGTGGGGGAGGTGGAGGAGGAGGCGGGGCGGAACCGGGCGGGAACTGGGACATACTCGTCTCCGATCAGGGGCGCGAACTGGAGAAACGGTAACGACGCGTCCGCGCGGAATCGCGGATGCCCTCCTGATGACCCGTCGCGACCTCTCGACAGTCCCCGTTTCGTGCCGGTCGCGCTCCTACGCTCGGGATCGTGCAGGGAGCGTCAACCGTCGACGGGTTCGCCGCGATGCGAGCGCCGAGCGAGCCTCCGGGCGTTCCCCGTCCGATGCTCGGGCCGGCCATTGCCGGTGCCATCGGCCTCGGGACGTGCGTTGCGTTTGGCATCGTGAATCCGGAGGGCGGACCCACGATTTGTCCGTTCCGAGCGGCAACCGGCCTGTATTGCCCGGGATGTGGGGCCACGCGCATGATGCACCAGTTGATGATCGGCGACGTCGGACGCGCGTTTCGCCTCAACCCACTCGCGTTTCTCTTCGTGCCGCTCATGGCGTGGTGGTGTTTCGCGGGGCTCACCGCGATGCTCGGCGGTCCACGATGGGCGACGCCGACGTTCACCGCGCGTCAGACCTGGTTGCTCGCGGGCGTGGTGCTCGCGTTTTGGATCCTTCGCAATATCCCGACGAGTCCGTTCACCCTGCTCGCCCCCGGCTGACCGCCGGCTGACCGAAACGAGAGCCCGTGTCGCAGTTTCCGCCGCCAGCACCGCCGCCGCCTCCACCCCCACCGCCGCCACCCGTGGGTGGCTACGGGATGCCACCGGGCGGAATGCCTCCGCAGAATGTGCCGACGTACCTCGCGCAGTCGATCCTCTGCACACTGTTCTGCTGCTTGCCTGCAGGGGTCGTGGCGATCGTTTATGCCGCGCAGGTGGGGGGAAAGCTCTCCTCCGGCGACTACGCAGGCGCGCTCGCGGCTTCGAAGAACGCGAAGACGTGGTCGTGGGTCTCGTTCGGGGTAGGTCTCGCGGTCATCGTGATCTACGTCATCGTCATCATCGCGGCAGCCGCGTCATCGAGCACCTCGAGCCCGTAGTCCGCTACTTGATGATGCGAATGTTGATCGGGTAGCGGTAGCGCACGCCTTTACCGGCTTGCACTGCGGCGATGATGTGGAACACCAGACCGCCGATCACAATCGCGAGCAGCGTGAAGAAGCCGACGATCACGAAGATCAACGGAATGCTGATGAGCGTTCCGATGAAGAGCGTGATGTCGAAGTTCAACGCTTCCACTGCCTGATCGCGCACGAACGGCCGCTCGTTCCCCTTCACGAGTAACGCGACGAGTGCGATCACCCAACCGAGAATGTGCGAGAGCACCGCCCACGTCTTGTCGTCCGATGTGACGACGTTCGGGTCCGCGAACCAGGGCGCCGGAATCGCGCGCGGCACCGGAACGCCGACGGGTTGGTCGACCGCGGTCGCGCCGTTCGTACTCACGTTCGCGGTCCATGCCTCGCCGTCCCAATAACGAACCTGGAACCGCCCGAACGGATCCGGGTACCACCCCGGCGGCGTCACGAGCCCTACGACGTTTCTTGTCGCGGCAGGTTCGTCCCAGCGACCCAAACGCGACAAGAAAGCGAAGGCATCAGTCGATGGTCCGGATCAGCGCAGCGTCGCCTTGGCCGCCACCACCACACAAAGCCGCGGCGCCGAGGCCTCCGCCGCGACGGCGGAGTTCGTGGATGATCGAGCCGACGATGCGCGCGCCGCTCATCCCGACGGGATGACCGAGCGCGATCGCGCCGCCGTTCACGTTCACCACGTCGTCGGTGATGCCGAGGTCGCGCATCGACGCGAGGCCAACCGCGGCGAACGCTTCGTTGAGCTCGAAGAGATCGACGTCGGTCAGCGGCAGGTTCGCCTGATCGAGTGCGCGCTTGATCGCACGCGACGGCTGGGTGAGGAGTGACGGGTCCGGGCCCGCGACCATGCCGAAGCCCACGAGCTCCGCGATGGGAGTCGCGCCCAACTCCTCGGCCTTCTCGCGGCTCATCACGATGAGCGCCGCGGCACCGTCGGAGATCTGCGACGCGTTCCCAGCGGTGATCGAACCGTCCTTGGTGAACGCGGCGCGCAAACCGGAGAGGGACTCGGTGGTGGTCTCCGGGCGCACACCCTCGTCTTCGAGGACCAACACCGGGTCGCCCTTGCGTTGGGGGACCGGCACGGGAACGATCTCGTCAGCCAGGCGACCGGCCTTCATCGCGGCGGCCGCTCGCTCGTGGCTCTTCGCCGCGACCTCGTCTTGCATCTCACGCGTGAGGCCGCCGAACGTGCCGATGTACTTATCGGTCCCCGCGCCCATGTGCACCGCGTCGAACGCGCACCACAGACCGTCGTTCACCAACGAGTCGATCACCTCGCCGTTGCCCATCCGGTATCCCGCGCGCGCCTTCGGCAGCAGGTACGGCGCGTTGGTCATCGACTCCATGCCCCCGGCGACCACGACCTCGGCGTCACCACTCTGAATCATCTGATCCGCCAGGTACAGCGCGTTCACCCCCGAGAGGCACACCTTGTTGATGGTGACCGCCGGAACGCTCATCGGAATGCCGGCCTTGAACGCGGCTTGCCGCGCGGTGATCTGGCCCTGACCGGCCTGGAGCACCTGGCCCATGATCACGTAGTCCACCTGCTCGGCACCGACACCGGCGCGTTCGAGCGCGCCTTTGATCGCGATTCCGCCGAGGTCTTGCGCGCTGAAGGATGCGAGCGCGCCGGACAACTTGCCGATCGGCGTGCGGGCGGTGGACACGATCACGGAACCGGGCATGGCGACTCCCGTCGAGAGCTGACACCGGCTGGGTTACCGGTGAGTAAGGAGGAGAATCGTAGCCCCAGACGGGTCGATATGGTCCAGCCGTCGACCTCGCCACTACCGTCGGCGGCCATGACGACTGAGATCGACGCCATTCGTACCGCCGTCCTCGAAGGCGCGCCCGGCGACGGGCTCGCCGCCTTGCCGCTGCCCGAAGGAGTGCGGGGCGCGCTGGTGCGGGCCGACGAGCAGGAGATGTTCGCGGGCATGGCGTCGGAGGAGAAAGACCCTCGGACTTCGGTACACGTGGAGGAGTTTCCGTTCCCCGAGATCGCGCCGGACGAAGTGGTGCTGGCGGTCATGGCGAGCTCGATCAACTTCAACACGGTATGGACCTCGATCTTCGAACCCCTTCCTACGTTCGGCTTCTTGAAGCGTCTCGGCAAGGAGAGCGTCTGGGGCGCGCGTCACGACCAACCGTTTCATGTGATCGGCAGCGACGCCGCGGGAGTGGTGCTGCGCGTGGGTTCCGCGGTCCGGAACTGGAAGCCGGGCGACAACGTGACCGTCCATTGCAACTACCTCGACGATCAAGATCCTTCCGCCCACGACGACTCGATGATGGCCACGAACCAACGCATCTGGGGTTTCGAATCCAACTTCGGCGGGCTCGCGGATCTGAGCGTGGTGAAGGCCAACCAACTCATGCCGAAGCCCGCGCACCTCACGTGGGAAGAGGCCGCAGTCAACGCGCTGTGCAACTCCACGAGCTACCGCATGATCGTGAGTCCGAACGGTTCGCACATGACCCAGGGCCAGACGGTGCTCGTCTGGGGCGCGACGGGTGGGATCGGCGCGTACGCGTGTCAGTACGTGCGCAACGGCGGTGGCACTCCGGTCGCGGTGGTGTCGAGTGAGAAACGCGTTGCCCTGCTCAACGACATGGGGATCGAAGCCGTGATCGACCGCCGCGCCGAGGGCTACAACTTCTGGAACGCAGAAGGCGTGCAGGATCCGAGCGAGTGGAAGCGCTTCGGCAAGAAGATCCGCGAGGTCGCGGGCACCGACCCGGACATCGTGTTCGAGCACCCCGGCCGTTCAACGATGGGCGCGTCGGTCTTCGTGGCGAAACGCGGCGGGATGATCATCACCTGTGCGGCCACGAGCGGCTTCATGATCGAGTACGACAACCGCTACCTCTGGATGAACCTGAAGACGCTCAAGGGCTGTCACTTCGCGAACTACCGAGAGGCGTGGGAAGCGAACCGCGCGGTGTGCGAAGGCAGGGTGCACCCCACGCTGTCGAAGGTGTTCACCCTCGCCGACGTGGGTGAGGCCGCGTACCAAGTGCATCACAATATGCACGAGGGAAAGCTCGGTGTGTTGTGTCTCGCGCCCGAAGAAGGCCTCGGCGTGACCGACGGCGAAATGCGCGAGCGCCTGCTGCCCGAGATCACCTTGTTCCGCCGCCACGCGTAGGCGCGGGCCGCCCGAAACTACGGCGTGGGCAACGCGAACGTTTCGATTCCGCTGGTGGTGGGGATGACGATGCGGCCGCTGACGATCGACGGTGGGGCCGTCGGGGTGCCGGCGAGCGTCAGGGTCCGCAGTGCCGAGCAAGACGACTTCGCGCAGCCAGTGCGGCTCGCGAGTACGAGGTGCTTGTCCGAGGTCGCAACGATGACGACGTTGCCGGCGATGGACGGTCGGAACGACGCCACGGCCGGCAGCGCGACCGTCCAGCTCGGTGCACAGGTGGCCTGACCGCAGCCGCCCGCGTCGTACACG
>JANYLF010000277.1 GCA_025357995.1 Acidimicrobiia bacterium
GCCGAAGACCACCGCGTCCGACGCGCGGTCCATCACAGAATCGAAGAAAGCACCCCGGGGTGAGGCTCGTCCCGATGTGCGCGCGACCGAACCGTCGAGCAGATCGACGAGACCGCTCACGCTCAAGGCGAGTACCGCCCAGAGCAGGTGGCCGGACGCGATGAGGAGCGCAGTGGCCACCGAGCACACGAGCCCGAACAACGTGAGGACATCAGGGCCGATGCCGATACGTTGGAGTCCCCGACCGATCGGGGTGAGTCCACGCGAGACAGTGGCGCGGAGACGGCCGTCGAGCATGTGCGTTCGCACTCCCTCGGGTGGTGGTGGCGGCGAGGTCGCCAAGGTACCACTGGGTCGATCGAATCTCCGACATCACCACCGCACGTAGCGACGCCTTCGCGGACGGCACCCCTGGTGACGCCTCGATGCGCCCTCTAGAGTCCCGGGACTCAGGAACTCCGGAGGTCACACGTGCAGACGTTTCCGACGGCCAAGATCCGCAATGTCGCCCTCGTCGGCCACGGCGGTTCCGGCAAGACGACGCTCGCCGAAGCGCTCCTGTTCACTGCCGGCGCGATCCCGCGCATGGGTCGGGTCGAAGACGGCGCCACGGTGTGCGACTTCGACCCCGAGGAAGCGCGTCGCCGTCTCTCGGTGTCGCTCTCGGTCGCGCCGTTCGAGTTCGACGGTCACAAGATCAATCTCATCGACACGCCCGGCTACGCCGATTTCGTCACCGACGTTGCCGCCGCATTACGCGTGGCCGATCTCGCGGTGTTCGTCGTGTCGGCAGTCGAAGGTGTCGAGGTGCAGACCGAGGTCACGTGGCGGATGGCCGAAGCGATCGGCATCCCCCGCATCATCTTCGTGAACAAGCTCGACCGCGAACGCGCGTCATTCGAACGCACCCTCGACCAGTTGAAGACGGCGTTCGGCGCGGGCGTCGCGCCATTGGAACTCCCGATCGGAGCGGAAGCCGAGTACCGCGGGGTCGTCGATCTGCTGAGCGACACTGCCGAGACCTATGCCAACGGCTCACCGCGCGGTTTGGAAGGCGCGGTCCCCGACGACATGGCCGCCGTTGAACACTCCGTACACGACGCACTCGTCGAAGGCATCGTGGTCGCCGACGACGACTTGATGGAGCGCTACCTCGCGGACGATCCGATCGATCCTTCGGAACTCGGCCACGCGCTCGCGACCGGCATCGACGCGGGCACCGTCTTCCCGGTCCTGTGCGGGAGTGCGACCAAGCTGATCGGGATCGATCGCCTCGCGCGCTTCATCGTGGAAGAAGGACCCGAACCGCACGTGGCCGGGGACGATGAACAGACCGCCCTTTTCGTGTTCAAGACGATCGTCGACCCGTACGTTGGGCGCGTCAATCTGTTCAAGGTCCTCCAGGGTGCGCTCATGGCCGACGCGACCCTCGTGAACGGCCGCACGATGCACGACGAGCGTCTCCACCAAATCACGACGATGCGCGGCAACGTCCAAGAACCGGCCACGGAGCTCCACGCGGGCGACATCGGCGCGGTCGCAAAGCTCGCCGACACCACCACCGGCGATGTGATCGCCGTACGCGGCACCGACATCGCGGTCGCACCGTTCGCCATTCCCGAACCGCTCCTCTCGGTGGCCATTCAACCGAAGTCCAAGACCGACGACGACAAGCTCGCGACCGCGCTCCACCGCCTCGTCGATGAGGACCCGAGCCTGCACGTCGTGCGCAATGCCGAGACCCATCAGACGTTGCTCGCAGGCATGGGCGAGACCCACGTATCCATTTCGATCGAGAAGCTCGCGCGCAAGTTCGGTGTGGAGGTGGACACCGAGGCCGTCAAGGTCCCGTACCGCGAAACGATCTTGGGCACTGCCGAGGCGGAGGGCAAGATCAAGAAGCAGACGGGCGGGCATGGCCAGTTCGCGATCGCGTGGCTCCGGGTGGAGCCCCTCGAGCGCGGCGCGGGGTTCGAATTCGTCGACCGCATCGTCGGCGGCGTGATTCCGCGCAATTACATCCCGGCGGTCGAGAAGGGTGTGCACGAGACGACCGAGCACGGCGGCGTGTTCGGATACCCGGTGGTCGACGTGCGCGTCACGGTGTTCGACGGCAAACACCACCCCGTCGACAGTTCCGAGATGGCGTTCAAATCAGCCGCCGCCCACGGCTTCAAGGACGCGATGGAGAAGGCGGAGCCGATCCTGCTGGAACCGGTGAGCGAGTTGGTCGTGACCGTACCGGAAGCGTTCCAAGGCGATGTGATGGGCGATCTCAACGCCAAGCGCGGGCGGATCCACGGGACCTCCGCGGTCGGCAACGGTGAGATGGAGATCGTCGCGGCCGTCCCGACGTCCGAGATCCTGCGCTACACGATCGATCTGCGCTCGATGACCAGCGGGCGCGGTCGATTCACCGCGACCCATTCGCACTACGACCCGGTGCCCATGCATCTCGTGGAACACGTCCGGGTCTGACGCGTGACGCCACCAACGCGCTACGCCCCGGAGGGCGCGCCCAACCCGAACTCGGACCAGTCCTCCGGGTTGCGCTCCGTGTACTCCCCCATGACCCGTCCGTCGATCGCGTCGCATTCCACCAGGCCGCGCAGACTCGGCGGCTCATCCGCGCTGTAGAGCAGGATTCGCCACGCGGGCCGGCTGCGCAGGCCGTACCACGCGAGTTGCGCCGACGCGTGACCGACCGGAAACCCCACGGTCCGACTCGCGACCGCGAGCGCCTCGGTCTCGTTGATGCCCGTCTTCCATCCCGCGACGAAGTGATACGCGCCGATGAGCGTGAGCAGGATGCCGACGGCCAGCAAACCGCGGTTCCCGCTTTGCGCAAACTGCGCCAGGCATCCGGCGGCGATGACGAGATCGATGGTTCCCGTGATCCGCCGCTTGCCGTTGTCGGGAAAGACCGTCGGTCCCACGAAGTTCGTGACGTCGAGATCTTCGGGAAGTTGATCGGGTTCGGACACGAACGTCCAAGCTAGTGATTACCCGCGATCCCAGGCGGCTCGGAGCTTGTCGTAGGAGTGGCGGAGGCTCTCGGGCAACACACGGGTCTCGGCGACGGCGGTCATGAAGTTGGTGTCGCCGTTCCAGCGAGGCAGCACATGGATGTGCACATGGCCGGGCACGCCGGCGCCCGCGGCGCGACCGATATTCGCACCCAGGTTGATGCCCTCCGGTCCGTACACACGCTCCACCACGCTCGTGGCCCGCTGCGTCCCGTGCATGAGCGCCGCGGCTTCGGTCGCGTCGAGGTCGGTGATCGACGCGACGTGACGGGTCGGGACCACCATCACATGGCCCGACGTGTAGGGGTACGCGTTCATCACCGCGAACGAATGCTCACCGCGCTCGAGGATGAGCGCATCGACGTCGCTCATCGCGAGCAGGCCACAGAACAGACACCCGTCCGCCACTTTCGCCTCCGTGGCGATCGATGCGATATAGGTCGAGCGCCACCCGGCCCAGAGCCGTTCGAGACTCACGTGCGGCGCTCGCGCACCTCGTCGACGATGCGCGCGACGAACTCGTCGAGCGCAACACCGCGCTCCGGCGCGTCGGCTCCTCGCGCGTTGACCCCGACCGTCTTGTGCGTCTCGTCGTCGTCGCCCACCACCAGCACGTAAGGCACCTTCTCCGTCTTGGCGCGGCGCACGCGATTGCCGAGCGTGTCGTTGTGCGCGTCGAGAATCTCCACGCGCACGCGCTCGGCCCTGAGGCGCGCCGCCACGGCCGTCGCGTAGTCGTGATGACGATCCGCGACGGGCAACACGCTCGCCTGCACCGGCGCGAGCCAGGCGGGAAACGCGCCGGCGTAGTGCTCCAACAACACCGCGAAGAATCGTTCGACGGACCCAAAGAGGGCGCGGTGAATCATGATCGGACGGTGTCGTTCATTGTCGGCGCCGACGTAATGCATGTCGAACCGCTGCGGGAGCTGGAAATCGAGCTGGATCGTCGACATTTGCCAGGTTCGGCCGATCGCGTCGCGCGCCTGGACCGAGATCTTCGGGCCGTAGAACGCGCCACCCCCCTCGTCCATCACGAGTTCGAGACCGGCGCCCATCGCGACGGCGCGCAGCGCGTCGGTGGCCTCGTCCCATTCCGCGTCGCTCCCCAACGCCTTACCCTCGGGCTTGGTCGAGAGCTCCAGGTAGAAGTCGTCAAGTCCGTAGTCGCGCAGGAGACCGAGGACGAACTCGAGGAGCGACGCGAGCTCGGCCGTCATCTCCTCCCTCGTGCAGAAGATGTGCGCGTCGTCTTGGGTGAATCCCCTGGCGCGCGTGAGCCCGTGCACCACGCCGGACTTCTCGTATCGGTACACGGTGCCGAACTCGAACATCCGGACCGGTAGCTCCCGGTAGCTGCGCGTCCGGCTCTTGAAGATCAGGATGTGGAACGGGCA
>JANYLF010000279.1 GCA_025357995.1 Acidimicrobiia bacterium
CGCGCCGACCCTGGGAGAGCTCCATCAACGTGCCGACGTACTCGGACGGCGTCAGGATCGTGATCTGGACGTACGGTTCCTCGATCCCCAGAATTTCGTTGGGTGCAGGGAGTGACGACGGGTTGTCAACGGCCGACACCGTGCCGTTCATCGCGATCGCGCGGTACTCCACATTCGGCGCGGTGGCCACGAGATCGAGGTCGTATTCGCGTTCCAGCCGTTCGCGCACGATCTCCATGTGCAAGAGCCCGAGGAACCCACACCGAAAGCCGAACCCGAGCGCGCCGGACGTCTCCGGCTCGTAGGTGAACGACGAATCGTTCAGTCGCAACTTCTCCAACGCGTCCCGCAGGTTGGCGTACTCGTCGCCTTCGACCGGGTACAGACCGCAGAACACCATCGGCTTCGGTTCGAGATAGCCGGCGAGTGGTTCCGACGGGTTTGCCGCGGTCGTGATCGTCTCACCCACCCGCGCCTGGCCGACGTCTTTCAAGCCGGTGATGAGATAGCCGACCTCGCCGGGGCCGAGCGACGCGACCGGCGTGGGCACCGGCAGACGCGTACCGATTTCCTCCGCGTCGTGCGTGGACCCGGCTTGAATGAACCGCAGCTTCGCGCCGGTGTTGAGCGACCCGTTGAAGACGCGCACCGAGCTGATCACACCCCGGTACGTGTCGTAGATAGAGTCGAAGATCAGCGCCTGAAGTGGTGCATCCACATCGCCGACGGGTGGCGGGATGCGTTCGACGATCGCGTCGAGTAAATCGGTAACGCCGACGCCGGTCTTCGCGGAGATGCGCAGGATCTCTTCCGCGGGCACCCCGAGTACCCGCTCGATCTCGCCGCACACGCGATCCGGATCCGCAGCCGGGAGGTCGATCTTGTTGACCGCGGCCACGATCGCAAGGTCGTGTTCCATCGCGAGGTAACAGTTGGCGAGCGTCTGCGCTTCGATGCCTTGGCTCGAATCGACCACCAGCACGACGCCTTCACACGCCGCGAGCGAGCGCGAGACCTCGTACCCGAAATCGACGTGGCCGGGCGTGTCAATGAGGTTGACGATGTGATCGTTCCAACCGATGCGGACGTTCTGGGCCTTGATCGTGATCCCGCGCTCACGCTCGATGTCCATGGAATCGAGGTACTGGGCCCGCATATCCCGGGCGTCGACCGCGCCGGAAAGCTCGAGGAAACGGTCGGCCAGGGTCGACTTCCCGTGGTCTACGTGCGCGACGATCGAGATATTGCGCAAGCGCGAGAGGTCGGACACTGCGCCATTGTCCCTCGCCGGAGCACCGCAGCCCCGTACCAGAGTGGATTCGGCCCGACTGCTACTGTTCCCTGGTTCCGAGAACGTCTTTGGGAGAATTTTTCACACCGTGGCAAACATCGCGAGTCAGAAGAAGCGCAACCGTCAGAACGAGAAGCGCCGCGTGCGCAACGTGGCGGTTCGATCCGAGCTCAAGACTCGGGTCAAGAAGGCGCGTGCCGCGATCGCCGGCGTCGACGAAGACCTCACCGAGGTCGTCACCCGCGCCCAGAAGCGCCTCGACAAGGCCGCATCCCAAGGTGTGCTCCACAAGAACGCGGCGTCCCGTCGCACCTCGCGCCTCATGAAGGCCGCGAACCGCACCCAGCAAGACTGACGCGCCACCGCCTCGTCTAGCGACGCGCCGCCCCGCGTGATCGAGGCGCACTCCCCGATCGTGCGCCACCGCGATGCAGGTTCGCGAGACGCGCGACCGCAATCTCCAGCACCGCGTTCTCCGGGATCGCCGACGCGCCCTTGAGGCGGACATCCGCCTGGTGCAGCTCGTCGAAGACTCGCGTGAAGCCGTCGGCACCGAGCGCCCGCGCGGCTTCCAACGCCTTCTTCGCGGGATACGAACTCTTTCCGCCCCACAACTGGTGCGCGTGGTCGACGGTCTGCACGGTGTCGCGGTCGAGCCGCGCCAACTTGCGGTACCGGCCGCTCAGGATCCCGAGGACCTGCAACGGATGCATCGGCTTCGGCTGCATCGCGCTGGTCACCGTCATCAGGCGGTTGAGGATTTCGAGGGATCCGGCGACGTCACCCTCTTCGATCCGATTCGTGAGCTCGTACGGCTTCACGGCTCCGGCATCGTTCAAGTACGGCGTGACGTCGTCGAGCTCGAGCCGATACCCGGCACCGAACGTGGACTCCCACAGGTCGACGAGTCCGCCCAATCGCCCGGCGTCTTCACCAAGGTGCTCCATCACGGTGCGCGCTGCTTCGGCTTTCATGGTCAGCCCGGCGCGATCCAGCTCGCGCTGCAACACGTCGGTGAGTTTCTCGGCCGTCGCGCCGCGCACGTTGGCATCCTTCAGCGCGTCGGCGAGGGACTTCACGACCCGCCCCCCGGCGCCGGTCACGAAGACGAGATCGGTGGTGTCCAGGAGATCGCCCAGCACGGCGACGATCGGCGTACACGCGTCGGCCGGAAGCGCCTCGTACTCGCGGACGATCACAATGCGTTTGGCCGTCATGAACGGCGGGCTCTGCGCGGCGTTCACAATCGCGGTCACGATCGGTGCCGCGCCGGATACGTCTTCCGTGGGGGCCTCGTCGTCATTGGCGGCGGCGGCCTTGCCGGGAACAGTGTGTTCCTCCACGCACAGCGTGCGGTCGTCGGAGCCGACGAGGTTCTCGATGAGGAGCGCCAGTTCACGATCGCGCAGGATCGGGTCGCTGCCCTTCACGATGTACACGCCACCCACGGGGATCGAGCCTACCGGTGCGATTCCGCCACGCCCGCCTCATGCACCACGCGCCGGCCCCGATCAAGCCCACGATCACCGCCCCTCGGCCGTCGATCGCGACGGGCACCTCCGCGGCGGTCCGCGCGATGAGTTCCATGCCTCGCAGCATCGTGAGCGTGGGCAGCTGCAACCAGGTGGCGGGACCCGGACCGAGGATCCCGCCGAGGAGACTCGCGATCAGGCCCCAGATCGTGAGGGGACCGACGAACGGCGCAGCCAGCAGGTTCGCCGGCAACGCGATGAGCGGAAGTGCGCCGAACGTGGAGATCAGTACCGGCGCCACTCCGATCTGTGCGGCCGTGGTCACGCCGAGGGCCTCCCGAAACCAGGCCGGGCCGCGGAGCCACGACGCGATGGGCGCGGCACCGATCACGATCCCCGCGCACGCGCCACAGGACAACAAGAACCCGACCGAGTGAATGAGAAAGGGATCCGCTGCCAGCAGGACCAACATTGCAAGGACCAAGATCCGACGGGCTTCCGCGGGCCGCCCGAGCATCCGCGCCAACATGACGAGTCCCGCCATCACCGATGCGCGCAATACCGACGGTTCCCATCGTGTCATCGTGCCGAACAACACCAACACTGCGATGCCGGCCGCGAGTCTCGGACCGCGGCGGAGCCGTCGCAACGCGGGCTCGACGACGGCCAGTGCAAACGCCACGTTCGCCCCCGATACCGCGAGCAGATGGCTGAGCCCCGCGTCACGGAATGCGGCGACCAGATCATCCGGAATCGCCCGCGTGTCGCCGAGAAGGAAACCCGAGAGGAGCGCGCGCGGCGTTGGCGGGAGCACGGTGGTGCCCCGGAGGACCGCGCGCCTCGCCCCGTTTGCGATCGAGTACCAGGGACTGTCGGGGCGCGCCACCGCCACCACGTCGTCGATGCGGAACTGGCCCACGGCGTGACGCCACCGTGCTCTGGTGGCGTATCCGCTGAGCGGCGCGAGCCGGCCGCGGGCTCGGACACGGTCGCCCGCGTCGAGCGCACGGAAGATGCTGAGGTTGTCGCCACTCGCGACGGCGAGGACCGTGCGACCGCCCACATCTCTCCCTTCGAATGTGCTCACGCGCGCGACAGCGGCCGACTGGTACTTCGGCCCGTCGGGGTCTTCGGCCAGCGTGATCACTGCCTCCCCAGTGAACCGCCGATCGACCACGACGCTGAGGGGTGACACCGCGAGGCCGTGCAACGCGCGCTGTTCGACCGCGACCCCGAGCAGCCCGCTCGCGAGGATCGCCAGCATGACCGCGACGCGCGTGCCGCGGTGCAGGTACGCGCCGACGACGCCTATCGCGGCCAAGAGAAGAAGGGCACGCGCCGACCCGGGGCCGAGCCACTCGCCGCCGATGATGCCGACCACCAGGGCGCCGAGCAGCGCCGGCGGCACCTTCATACCGAAACCAACGGTTTGAGATCGGCGAAACGCTTGTCGCCGATGATCGCAGCTGCGAGGCTCGGGCCGACGCCGGGAAGGGTGTCGAGTTGCGCCGCGGTCGCGGTGTTGAGGTTGATCGGTCCGGTCGCGCCGGTCACGTTCGGACCGCCACCAGTCGCGCCGGTCGCGCCACCCGCGTCGCTTCCGTCGCCCGCGACCGCGGCGCCGGGTTGACCGATCTTGCTCACCGGGATGCGTTCGCCGTCGGCGACCTTCGCCGCGAGATTGAGGCGATCCAGATCGGCGTCGGGCAACCCACCGCCGGCCGCGGCGATCGCGTCGGCCACGCGTGCGCCGGTCGACACCCGGACGAGTCCGGGATGCACCACCGCGCCGGCCACGTGGACCAATAGCGCCGGCCGGGTCGTGGTGGTGGAGCGGAATCGGCCACTCGACCGGCGGTTCGGCAACCGGCTCGACGACGACGTCGGTGGATCACCGGGCAACGCGGCGGCCGATTGGCCTTGTCCTACCTGGTACCAGAAGTACCCGGCGATCGCGGCAACGAGCAACAACGCGCCGACTCGCACTCGGGGATCCGCGGCGCGATCACGAAGCGCCTCCCACTGCGACGCGACGCCACGAACCGGCGGGCGCGGCGGAAACTGTTCGACGGAATCCATGACTTCCTCCAGGCGCGACAGGGCCAACGGAGGAAGAACTGAGGGAAGAACCGTGAACCTACCAAATGCGACCCGACCCGACCACCCGCGATCAGGAGCCGGAGCGGAGGCGGGCCTCAGCTTCGAGGCTGATGGCTCGATAGGCAGCCCAGTGATCGAGCCCGGCGCGGCGACCGTGCAGGTAATCGCGGACGTAGCGCATGAGGAATTTCACGATTCCCAACTCGCGCCACTGCTCGACGTGCACCAGCTCATGGGCGATCAGGCCGACGCGCTGCTCGTTCCCCCCGCGGACCAGAACGAACCGGCCGAGCGTCATCGCCGCGATACCCGGCTGAAGCCACGGCACCACCACGATGCGCACGCGTGCGGCATCAATCGCATCCACGTGTGCGTATCGCACCTGCGCGTCGGCGGTGAGCGCGCGGCCGACCATCGAACCGAGCTAGCCGACGACGAAGTTGATCAGCCGGCCCGGGACGAAAACCACCTTGCGGACGGTCACGCCCTCGAGATAACTCGCAACGTCGGTCCGTGCCGCCGCTTCGATTGCAGCCTGTTCGGCCTCGACCGGGACCCTCACCTTTCCCCGCACCTTGCCGTTCACCTGGACCGGGTACTCCGCTTCGTCGACGGTCAGCCACTGCGGATCCGCCACCGGGAAGTCTTCGTAGGTGAGTGTCTCGGGATGGCCGAGGCGCGACCACAACTCCTCCGCGATGTGCGGCGCCAGCGGCGCCAGCATGAGCACCATCGGTTCGATGACTTCGCGCGGCGCCGCACCGCTCGCGGCGCCGTCATGCGAAGACAGCTGAGTCACGTGATTGTTCAACGTGATGAGTTTCGCGACCGCGGTGTTGAAGTCCATCGTCGGCATGTCTTCGCGTACACCGGCGATGGTGCGGTGCAGGAGGCGGCGCGTCTCGTCGTCGGCGGATGCCTCGGTGATGCGGAGCGCGCCCGTGTCTTCGTCGACCACGTTGCGCCAGAGCCGTTGCAGGAACCGGAACACACCCACGATGTCGCGCGTGCTCCACGGCCGCGATGCGTCGAGCGGACCCATCGACATCTCGTAGAGCCGCAGCGAGTCGGCGCCGTAGTCACGGAAGATGTCATCGGGCGTGACCATGTTCTTCAGGCTCTTGCCGATCTTGCCGAACTCCCGCTGAACAGGCTCGTCGCCCACGAAGAACTCGCCGCCGCGCTCGACAACCGAAGTCGCCTCCACGTAGATGCCACGCGCGTCGGTGTACGCGGGGGCTTGGATCATCCCCTGGTTGAACAGCCTCTGGAACGGCTCGGTCCTGGTGGTGTCGATCTCTACGTGGGCGGGGTGGAACATGCGGTCCTGCACCTGCTGTACGCGCGGTTCTGGCACAAGGTGTTGTTCGATCTCGGACACGTCTCCACGCCCGAGCCGTTCCAAAGGCTGTTCAACCAGGGGATGATCCAAGCTCCCGCGTACACCGACGCGCGTGGCATCT
>JANYLF010000317.1 GCA_025357995.1 Acidimicrobiia bacterium
CCATCGCGATGGCGCGCCTCGTCCTCGGTTCCGAGATGCACATCCAGGCGCCGCCCAATTTGAGTGATGTCAGTGAACTCGCTGCGCTCATCGATGCCGGTATCGACGATTGGGGTGGTGTCTCGCCGGTCACGCCCGATCACGTGAACCCCGAACGACCGTGGCCCGCGCTCGACGCACTGCGTGGCGCCACCGAGGCCGCCGGTAAGACACTTGCGCCGCGCCTCACGGTGTACCCAGAGTACGTGCGCAACGAGACCGAATGGCTCCATGCCGACGTGCGGACGGCGGTGCGCCAGGCTTCGGACCTCGAAGGTCTCGCCCGCGACGACCAGTGGTCGAGTGGCGGCAACACTCCTCCTCCGGTCATTCGAATCATCGGCGGATCCAGCGCGACCGCGCCGACCAACGTGTTACGCGGTCCAGTGAGCGAGGTGCTCGACGGGGTGATGCTCGGCCAGGAGTTGGGTGAAGCCGAGCTCGTCACCCTGCTCGAAGCCCGTGGGCCCGAGGTGCGCGCGGTGGCCGATGTCGCCGACCAACTGCGCCGAGACATCGTCGGCGACGTCGTCACGTTCGTCCGCAATCGCAACATCAATTACACCAACATCTGCACGTTCAAGTGCAAGTTCTGCGCGTTCTCGAAGGGCCCGCTGTCGCTGAACCTGCGCGGCGATCCCTACCTGCTCGACATCGAAGAGATGCAACGCCGCGTCGTCGAAGCAGTGGAGTGCGGCGCCACCGAGGTGTGTCTCCAGGGCGGTATTCATCCCGACTTCGACGGCAACTACTACCTCGACGTGATCCGCCTCGTAAAGGAAGCCGCACCGAGCCTGCACGTGCACGGTTTCACCGCGCTCGAAGTGACCGAAGGTGCGAGGCGGCTCGGCATGGACCTCCACGAGTACCTCACGCTCGCGAAGGACGCCGGGCTCGCGACGCTTCCCGGCACCGCGGCGGAGATCCTCGACGACGAAGTACGGGCTGTCATTTGTCCCGACAAGGTCAACACCGAGGAATGGCTCTACGCGCACCGCACTGCGCACGAGGTAGGACTCAAGTCGAACGTGACGATCATGTTCGGCTCGGTCGAACGCCCGGAGCACGTGGCGCGCCACCTGTTGCGCACCCGCGACCTGCAACGGGAAACGGGCGGATTCACCGAGTTCGTACCGTTGCCGTTTGTCCACATGGCCACTCCGATCTACCTCACCGGCCGATCGCGGCGCGGCCCCACGTTCCGTGAGGTGCTGCTCATGCACGCGGTCGGTCGCATCGCGTACGCGGGCACGATCGACAACATTCAGATCTCGTGGGTGAAGACCGGCATCAACGGCGCCCAGCAGGCGCTGACCGCAGGTTGCAACGACCTGGGTGGAACCCTTATGGACGAGAACATCTCGCGCGCTGCCGGTGCGAATCACGGTCAGGAGGCCGACGACACCATGTTCCACGCGATCGTCGACCCACTCGGACGTCCGCTCGAACAACGCACCACGTTGTACGGCCGCACGAGCACCGTCGGAAAGCGGCTGCGCCCGCCGCCGGAAGCGCTCGAGCCCGGAACCCCCGTCGAGCTCCGCGCCCGCGCCGAGGTCGTCGCGTGACCGGCGTAGATGTGGTCGCGATTGGGAACGCGCTCGTCGACGTCTTGAGCAACGAGACCGACGAGTTCGTGACTCGCCATGCAATGGTGAAGGGTTCGATGGATCTCATCGACACGGCGCGCGCCGAGGCGCTGTACGCCGCGATGGGTCCCGGGGTGGAGATCTCCGGTGGGAGCGCGGCGAATACGACTGCCGGCATCGTGTCGCTCGGCGGCTCGGCCGCGTACATCGGTCGGGTTCGCGATGACCAACTCGGAGTCGTCTACCGCCACGACCTGACTGCCGCGGGCGTGCATTTCGACACCGTTGCGGCCACTAACGGCCTAGCGACTGGTCGCAGCCTCATCATCGTGACGCCCGATGCGGAGCGCACGATGAACACGTACCTCGGTGCGTCATCCGAGCTCACCGTCGACGATGTGGACACCGATCTGATTCGTCGCGCGGCGATCACGTACCTCGAGGGCTATCTCTGGGATTCTCCCGCCGCCCAAGATGCGTACCGGCACGCGGCGAACGTCGCCCACGACGCGGGTCGACAGGTCGCGCTCACCCTGTCCGACGGGTTCGTCGTCGACCGTCACCGCGACACGTTTCTCGACCTCATCGCCGACTCGGTCGACTTGTTGTTCGCCAACGACGTGGAGCTCCAAAGCCTGTACGAAGTGGATACGTTCGATGCCGCCATCGCCAAGGTGCGTCATCACTGCACTATTGCGGCGATCACGCGTGGTGCCGACGGTTCGGTGTTGCTCTCCGGCGACGACATCATCGAAGTGCCGGTCGAACCGGTTCCGGGCGGACATGTGGTCGACACCACAGGAGCCGGTGACCTGTACGCCGCCGGCGTCATGCACGGTCTTGCTCGTGGTCGCGACCTGCGCACCTGCGGCCGCTTCGGTGGGCTGGCGGCGTCCGAGTGCATCTCGCATCTCGGGGCGCGCCCACAGACGTCACTCGCGGACGCGGCCGTCGCGGCCGGTATCGGCTGAGCCGAGGGACTCGCGTGGATCTCCCCCGCTACCGCACCGGTGACGCCGCTCTCGACACGCGAATTGCCGCGCTTATCGACGAGGTCGCACCGGAGCACAGTGCCGACCTCGTCTTCGAGATGATGGTGACGGCGCTCCGACTCGCGCGCGATCACGCGAACCGCGGTGACATCAAGATCGCGAACTCCGCGTTGAAGGAGATGCGATACGCCTTCTCCGTGTTCGCTCCGTATCGCGCCGCGCGTAAGGCGTCGATCTTCGGCTCGGCGCGGACGAAACCCGACGATCCGTTGTACGACCAGGCCCGTCGGCTGGCCGCCGCGCTCGCCGAGCGAGGCTGGATGGTCGTGACGGGCGCGGGTCCCGGAATCATGAGCGCAGGCATCGAAGGTGCCGGGGTCGAGAACGCGTTCGGTGTGAGCATCCGACTCCCGTTCGAGGGCACCACGAGCGAGTTCCTCGCCGATGACCCGAAGCTGGTGAACTTCCGCTACTTCTTCACCCGCAAGCTCGCGTTCGTGAAGGAATCGGACGCGTTCATCCTGTTGCCGGGTGGCTTCGGCACGCTCGACGAGGCATTCGAGACGCTCACGCTCATCCAGACCGGCAAGGCGCAGCCCGCGCCGGTGGTGTTACTCGATGTTCCCGGCGGCACGTACTGGACGGGTTGGCGCGAGTTCGTCGTGGCCGAGCTGCTCGACCGCGGGTATCTCGCGCCCACTGATCTCGACCTGGTGTTGATCACCGACGACGTGAACGTCGCGGTGACCGAAGCGCAGCAGTTCTACGCGAACTACCACTCGATGCGCTTCGTCGGCCGCGACATCGTGCTTCGAGTGCAGCGGGCACCGGACGCGGCTGGGTTGGCGCGGCTCAATGTCGACTTCGCGGACATCATCGAGAGTGGCGAGATCCGGGCGTCGGGCCCAACCGCGCGCGAGGAACGCGACGGCGACGAGATCCACCTCGATCGCGTCGTGTTCCGATTCGACAAGTACCACTGGGCCCGTCTGCGCCGACTCATCGACGCCCTGAACGGTTTCTACCTCCTTCTCCGCTCTTGGCCCTGCGGGCCGGGCCGCCGTATCGCCGGGCGTGACCGCCGAGCGGCGCTTCGGGCGGCCGCGGGCCGGGTTCATCGGAGTTTGCGCCTCGCTTACGCTCGTCTACTCGTCGTACGTGGTGATCGGGTCGAGGGCGCGGATTGCCTTCTCGATCGCGCGGCGGGCTTGGAGGATCTTCTTCTCCGATGCCGCCGCGGCCTCGTCGCCATTGGCGGCGGCGCGCAATGCGTCGTAGGCGCGGTCGCGTAACGATTCTTCGATGGTGCGGAGTTGCTCGACGAGCTCAGTCATTTCCAAGGCGGGCCTCCAGGAGTTCGGCGGGATGGCGGACGTCGAGCCCCGCCGCGGCGAGGTGCATGGCGCAACCGGGGTTGGCCGATGCCACGACAAAGGTTGCGACGCCACCCGCGGCTGCTCGAATGGCCGCGACCTTTCGCGCGCGAACGGCTTCGGAGAGCTCGGGCTGGAAGGCGGAGTATGCACCACCGGCGCCGCAACACAGGCCGTCGTCGGCGGTGGTGCGAACGTCGTACCCGGCGCGCAGGCCTGCGGCAACGGGCTCGTGCGCGTGCTGCACGTGGCGGAGGTGACACGGGTCCTGGACCACGACGACGGTGTCGCTTGGTGTGAGCGTGAGCTGGCGCGATACGAGCCAGGTGGAGAAGTCCACCACCCGCGCCGAGAACTGGCGCGCCGCTTCGGTGTCCAGGAGACGGCCGTAGTCCAAGAGCGCGGCGCCGCAGCCCGCACTGTCCACCACTATCGGCGCGTCACCGGGGAACGCACTTATCACGCGCCCGGCCAGGCGCACCGCGTCGTCGTACCGGCCCGCGTGTACGTGCAGCGCACCACAACAATCGGCGCCGGCGTCGGGAAGTCCGACGCGCGCATTGGTGGCTCGCATGACCCGCAGCGCGGCGCGGTGGGTATCGCGCTGCCACGCGTCCATCACGCAACCGGTGAAAAGGTACGCGTCGGGCGCCGCGTCGGCGGTGAGCGTCTCGGGTGCGCGGAGCGGCAACGGCGGCAGTCCGAACCGCTTCGGCACCAATCGCAATCGCTGCCCGATCGCGGTGGCGCGCGTCGCGAAGCCAAGGACTCGTCGGTTGGGTAGCAGCGCGCGGTAGCCGACCCACTCGACCGCCCGGCGCCGACGAGACCGTTGGGGAGCGAGTGCGGCGCGGGTGTCCTCCATGAGGTGACCGAACTGCACGCCGGACGGGCACGCGGCTTCGCACGCTCGACACTGGATGCAGGCGTCCATTGCCGCGACAAACGATGCGTTGAGCGGCGCACGCTCGTCAACGATCGCCCGCATCGCGGCGATTCGACCCCTGGGCGACGCGATCTCCTCGCCGGTGACGCGATACGTCGGGCAATGCGGCAGACAGAGACCACAGCCAACGCAGGCGACGAGTTCGGCGTCGTCGAGGTGGAGCTTCATCGCGTCTCCGTTGCCGGAACGCGACCCGGGCTGAACTTGCCGGTCGGGTCGAGCGCGTGCCGAACCCGGCGCTGGAGTTCGACCGCGGGGAACGTTCCACCGAATGGATCGAGATCGGTTGCGCCACCGGTCCGCAACATCCACCCGCCGAGGCCTTCCGCGGCGCCACGCGCCGCGACCAACCCACTCACCGTCTCCGTCGCGACGTGCACCGTGCCCACCCCGTATTCGGCGAGCGAGTCGAGTCCGTCGATCGCGTCGAGGGCCGTGAGCAATCCGTCGAGCTGGGCGGGGTCGATCGCGATCCGCGCCCGGTGAACTCCCACGGGATGCGTGGGTGCGGCGGAGGGTGCGAAGGATGCCGTGTCGGTCTCAGCGCGCAGATCGGCGGCGTTTCCTTCGAGCAGCACCGCGGTAACGCCCCGGGCGCGAACGATCGCCGTAGGCGCAAAGAGGGCCCCGCGCAGAACACTCGCCGCCGTCGCCGTCTCGAACCACTCGGAGGCAGCCGGCCGCGGGCGGGTCCGAAGCGTGACGCGAGTGATCACGCCGAGCGTGCCCAGCGAACCGACGAACAGGCGCGGAACGTCGTACCCGGTCACGTTCTTCACCGTGGGCCCGCCGCCCCGAGCGACCTTGCCTTCAGCCGTGACGAACTCCACCTCGAGCACGTGATCGCGCAGCGGTCCGTGGCCCAGCCGACGCAACCCGGAGAGTCCGGTGGCGATGATGCCGCCCACCGTGGCCGAGGCGTCGCTCGCGTCGAGAGGACACTCCTGGCCGTGTTCGGCGAGCGCCGCGTCGAGCTCCGCGTACGGTGTCCCGGCCCGCACCGAGACGGTCATGTCGAACGGCTGGACGTCGACGATTCCGGATGGCGCCCTGACTTCGGTGGCTTCCAGGACGCGTCCGCCGATCTCCGCGTGCGTACCCGCACCGATTGGCACCACCGCGGTCGCGGTCGCCACCGCGGCTGCTATCTCCGCCACGGCGGTCGTGGGGGTCATACCCACGCGCCATCGGGGATGGCGCCGAGCTCGCCGCACCGACTGCCGCGGGGCAGGATCTTGTCGGGGTTGGCCAGGCCGTCGGGGTCGAAGGCGTCTCGGAGCCGCGCCTGCACGTCGAGGTCGTCGGCGGAGAAGAACAACGGCATGGCGTCGCGCTTCTCCAGGCCGATGCCGTGCTCGCCCGAGAGCACCCCGCCCGCATCGATGCAGGCGCGGAGGATCTCGTCGCCGGCTGCGTGGACGCGTTCCCAGATCCCGGGTGTGCGTCCGTCGAAGACGAGCAGTGGATGCAGGTTGCCGTCGCCGGCGTGGAACACGTTCATTGCGATCAGCTCGTACCGGGCGGAGATCTCGTAGACCTGGCGAATCACCTGTACCAGTTTCGTGCGGGGCACCACCGCGTCGTGGAGGTAGTAGTCGGGTGCGATGCGGGCGACTGCGCCGAAGGCCGACTTCCGCGCCTTCCACAACAACGCGCGTTCGGTGGCGTCGGCGGCGATCCGCACCGTGCGGGCACCATGGTCCCGACAGATCGCGTCGATCGCGGAGGCGTCGTGCGTGACTCCGCCGTGAAGTCCGCCAACCTCCACGAGCAGCACGGCGTCGGCATCGCGCGGCAAGCCTGCGTGCACGAAGTCTTCGACGGCCGCGGTCGCCTGCGCGTCCATCATCTCCAGCGCCGCCGGAACGATCCCGGCCGCGATGATCGCGGACACCGCGGCCGCAGCGTCTTCGATCGCGGTGAAGTCGGCCAGCATGGTGCGGATCTCAGGTGGGTCCGGCATGAGCCGCACGCACACGCGCGTCGCGATTCCCATGGTGCCCTCGCTGCCCACGAAGGTGCCGCGCAGGTCGAGGCCCGGCGCGTCGGGCGCGAGTCCACCGAGGATCTCCACGGTTCCGTCGGGCAGCACGACCTCCACCGCCAGCACGTGAGCGGAGGTCACTCCCGCGGCCAGACAGTGCGGGCCGCCGGCGTTGGTGCCCACGTTGCCACCGATGGTGCACGCCTGTTGCGAGGACGGATCGGGTGCGTAATGCAACCCGAGATGCGATACGGCTCGAGTGAGGTCGAGATTGAGGACGCCCGGCTCGACCCACGCCCGGCGCGCATCGGCATCGATCTCGAGTATTTGGTTCATTCGGGTGGTGACGATCACCAGTGCACCGTCGAGCGGGGTGGCGCCGCCCGCGAGCCCGGTCCCGCTCCCCCGGGCGACGAACGGAATCGCGAAGCGGTTCGCGGTCGTGACGGCGAACGCCACGTCGGCTGTGGTTGACGGGAAGCACACTGCGCCGGCTCGGCCCGTCGCGGTCCCACCGTCGCGCTCGTAGAGGGTCAGTTCGAGCGGTTCGGCCCGCGCCTTGTTCGCGCCGAGACCGGCGCGGAGGGCGGCAACGAGATCGGCGAGGGTATCGACGGCAGTGGTGATCCGCCGATGCTACCGACGCGCCCCACTACATTCGCCGACGTGGCGGAACTTGAGCTGGCGGATTACGTAGAGAACGCGCGGGTCGAGATTCTCGATCGGTTCACCGAGTGGCTCCGTATTCCGGCGATCTCCGCTGCTCCCGCACATGCCGCCGACGTCCGGGCCTCGGCCGAGTGGTGCGCCAACGAGATGCGGGCGATCGGTCTCGATCATGTGCAGTTCCTCGAGACCGAGGGCCATCCATCGGTCTACGGCGACTGGCTCCACGCCCCCGATGCGCCGACGGTGCTCGTCTACGGCCATCACGATGTCCAGCCCGTGGACCCGATCGAGGCGTGGCTTTCGCCGCCCTTCGAGCCGACGGTGCGCGATGGCCAGCTGTTCGCGCGCGGCGCGGTCGACGACAAAGGCCAGGTGCTGTACCACCTCGAAGCGATCCGAGCGCTCCTGGCGCGCGACGGGACGCTGGCGGTGAACGTCAAGCTGCTCGTCGAGGGCGAGGAGGAAATCGGCAGCCCGAACTTCGAGGAGCTCCTGCTGCGAGAACGGGAGCGGCTGTGCGCGGATGTGGTCGTGGTGTCGGACACCGGGATGTGGTCCGCGACGGTGCCTTCGATGTGCACCGGTATGCGCGGGATCGTGACGTTCGACGTCGCGCTTCGTACCGCGACGGGTGATCTTCACTCGGGCATGTTCGGCGGTGCGGTGCGCAATGCCGCGCACGTCGCGGCGGAGCTGGTGGCTGCCCTCCACGACTCCCGCGGCGCGGTCACGTTGCCCGGCTTCTACGACGACGTCCTCCCGATCTCGGAGGCAGTGAACGCGTCGATCGACGCGCTGCCATTCGACGCCGCGGAGTTCCGCGAAACCGCGAAAGGCGCGGCGCCCGCCGGCGAGGAAGGCTTCTCGACGCTCGAGCGCATTTGGGTACGCCCGACGGGCGAGGTCACGGGAATGGCGGCCGGGTATACCGGCGCGGGTATGAAGACGATTGTGCCCGCGGCCGCGACGGTCAAGTTCACGTTCCGCCTCGTCCCCGACCAACATCCGGACGCGGTTGCCGTTGCGTTCCACACGTGGCTCGATGCGCACGTCCCCGCGGGTGTGGAGGTGACAGTGGTGCCGATGGGTGCGATCGCGCCGGCGCTCACGCCGCTCGATCATCCCGCGGTCGCGGCCACTTCCCGGGCAATCGAGCGCGTGTGGGGCGTCGCGCCGCGGTTCACTCGCGAGGGTGGCTCGGGTCCGGAGGAAGCCCTCGGTCGAGTGCTCGACGCACCGGTCGTCTTCCTCGGCGTCGGCCTCCCGGACGATTCGATCCACGCGCCGAATGAGCGCATCGTGTTGGACCAGTTCTGGAAGGGTCTGCTGGCCGTCGGCGAGCTGTGGTTCGAACTCGCGGCCGTCGGTGACAAGATTCGTCGTTCCGTCCCTCGTGAAGGAGAGCAATGACCGCGCCCGTCCGCGAATGGGTCACGTTTCAGGATCCGAAGCGCAAGAAGCACATCTGGCATGTGGATGTCACTTTTCTCACGTCGAACTACATGTGCATCTTCGGGCAGGGCTGCCAGGGCGTGCTCACCGAGAAGGCGCCCGAGCAATCGGAGGGGTGCTGTTCCTACGGCGCGCACTCGTCGGGCCCCAAAGATCGCAAGCTCGTCGACAAGGTGGCCGCGAAGCTGACCGCCGACGATTGGCAGTACATCAAGAAAGCACAGAAGAAGGGCGTGTGGGCCAAGATCGGCAAGGGCGACTACCGCACCCGCCTCGTCGACGATGCGTGCATCTTCTTGAACCGACCCGGCTTCGCCGCCGGGGCGGGGTGCGCGCTCCACGTGTATTCGATGAGGACCGGAGTGCATCACAGCGACGTGAAGCCCGAGGTCTGCTGGCAGGTCCCGTTGCGCAACATCGAGGAGCACGACGAAGACGCCAAGGATGGCAAAGTGCACCACCGCCTTACCGAGTTCGCCCGCCACGGATGGGGCGAAGGTGGCGACGAGTTCGCGTGGTGGTGCACCGAGGCGCCGGAGGCGTTCGTCGGCACCGAACCCGTGTATCGCAGTCTCGAGCCGGAGCTGCGCAAGATGGTGGGCGACGAGTTGTACGAGAGCATCGCCGCGTATCTCGACGTGAAGATGCGGTCGCGTACAACTCGTGTGCATCACCCGGCCGAGACGCCGATCAAGCTCACTGCCACCCGACGCAAGACGGCCTGAGCGCGCGGCGTTGCCGCGCTATCGACCGACCCTGATTCAGAGGAGACGCGCCATGCCGCTCTACGACTTCGAGGGATTGCGCCCGGAAGTGCACGCTCGCGCGTTCATCGCGCCGACGGCCACACTGGTGGGCGACGTGCACGTGGAGGATGGCGCGTCCGTTTGGTACGGCGCCGTCGTGCGCGCCGACTACGCACCCGTCGTGATTCGTGCCGGGGCGAACATCCAGGACGGCGCGGTGTTGCACGGCCCGCCCGGTTTGATGACCGAAGTGGGGCGCGGCGCGACCGTCGCGCACAACTGTGTCGTGCACGGCGCGATCTTGGGTGACGAGTGTCTCGTGGCCAACGGTTCGATCGTGTTGGACGGCGCCACGATCGGCGCCGGCGCGTTGGTCGCGGCCGGTTCGGTGGTCGCGTCGGGAATGACGATCCCACCGGGCATGCTCGCCGCGGGTTCGCCCGCGGTGATCAAACGCGGTGTCGAGGGCTCCCCCGCCGACTTCTGGGTGAAGGCCAACCCGCCCGCCTACGCCGAGCTCGCCCAACGCCACCGCCTCGGCATCACTTGGATCCGGGACTGAGACCGCCTGATTGCTCGTCCGGTCGCCCATCGAGGGTCCTGGGGGAGTTCGTGGGCTCCCTACCTCGCGGCTCACCTCCGCTCCGCTCCGGTTCGGGGAGTGGAGAGTCCTGCGTCCGCCTGACCCGGCACCGAGCCGTAGCCTGCGGAGGCGAACAGCTCGGTAGCGTCCCGACGCAGTCGCGCTGGTGACATCCGAGCGAACGAGCAATTAGATAAGTAAGGCGCCGCCGTCGACGACGAGGTTGGTGCCAGTGATCCAACTCGCGGCGTCGGAGCAGAGGAACGTGGCGGCGCGGGCGATGTCTTCGGGTTCGCCGAGACGATGCATCGGCAACGTTCGTGAGATCGCTT
>JANYLF010000325.1 GCA_025357995.1 Acidimicrobiia bacterium
CTGTGGCGGCTGCTCCCGCTTCCGTGGGCGAAAATGACGACACCGTGCGCGTGGTCGGGCACCTCGACGATTCCCTCGAGCTTGATGCCGTCGACGGGGAGCCGCAGCGTGGCCGTGAAGCCTTCGAGCTCGGAGCGGTTCACGGCGGCGGGCGCGGTCGGTGCTGGTCCGGCGCCCGCGAGCGCCGCGATGACCTCGGCGTCGGTCGTCGGTGCAAAGTCGTCGTACCACTCACCGACCGCGGTGAAGCGTGAGGGCGTGGAGAGCGTCACCACTTCGTCGGCCACGTCGCGGAGCGCGGCCACGGTGTCGGGCGGCGCGACCGGTACCGCCAGTACGACCCGCCGCGCGCCCATTGCGCGAGCGACGCGCACCGCGGCGCGCGCCGTGCTGCCGGTTGCCAAGCCGTCGTCGACGATGATCGCGATGCGGTCGGTGAGGCTCAGCGGTGGTCGGGTACCGCGGTAGCGCTCGGTGCGGCGCAACAACTCGGCACGTTCACGGCGAATGACTTCGTCGATGGCGGCTTCGCTTACGCCGGCACGCGCGACGACGTCGCGATCGAGGATGCACACGTCCCCTTCACCGATGGCACCCATGCCGAACTCGGGACGAGACGGCAGCCCGAGCTTGCGGACGACCAGCACGTCGAGCGGCGCGCCGAGCACACTCGCGACGTGGCGGGCCACGGGAACTCCCCCACGGGGCAAACCCAACACCACGACCCCTGACGGATCCGGCACCCGACTCGCAAGTGCCTCGGCCAGCTGACGGCCGGCATCGTCGCGGTCGTGGAACCTCATTGCCGTACGACCAGCACCGGGCACGGGGAACGATGTACCACGCGCATCGCGGTGCTCCCGAGCGCGATCCGGGCGAGCCCGTGCCGCGCGTGGTTGCCGACGACCACGATCGACGCGGGCAGCTCCAACGCGAATTTCACGATGGCATCTGCGGGCTCGATCGCGATCAGCAGCTTGGTCTCGGTGGTGAGATGTTCGCGCGTGAGTGTGGCGACGGCCGTGTCGATCCCGGGCCCGTGATGGGGCTGTGACGGAATGTCGGCGTCGGCCACGAAGGGATACGGCGCGGGAGCCACGGCTTGGATCGTCCACAAGTGCAGGTTGTGGCGTTCCGCGAAGCGCGCGGCGATGGGCACGATGGCCTCCGCCGTCTCCGGACCGTCGACTGCGACCACGAGATTTCGCGCGTCAGCCCGGTCGCGTTGATACCCCGCGTTGGGTCCGACGAGGAGCACCGGTTCCGTTGTGGTTCGCGTCACCTCCTCCGCAGTGCTTCCGAGCACGGCTTGGCTCAATGCGTTGCGGCCGTGCGTCGCCATACAGATGAGCGACGGCGACTCGGATTCCGCGAGCGTGGCAATGGCCTGCGCGGGTCGATCGTCGAGGGTCACGTGGGTTTCCACGGGCTGGCCGACGAGCTGGGTCGCACGCTCTTCCAGGTAGCGGCGCGGGGCCACGGGCTCTCCCTGCCAGATCGCGGACATCAGCACCACGGGTTCTCCACCGGCGAGGGCCCGCGCGTGAGGCAGCGCCAGCTCCGCATCGAGTGATCCATCCAGAGGCACGATGAGCTTTGTCATGGGTTCATGATGCGCTCAGTTGCCTCGACACCCCAGGGTCCTTCGTCACACGGGGGGCGGGTCTCATCGACGTTGCTGCGGCGCGGCTCCGTTAGCGTTCTCAGGCGTGGCTGACGATCGCGAGAGACTCGTCGTGACCATCGACGGTCGAGACGTGTCCATCTCCCATCCCGACAAGCTGTTGTTTGCGGATCGAGGGGAGACGAAGCTCGATCTCATCAGGTATTACGAGGCGGTGCGTGAGCCCTTGCTCGCCACGATGGGTGGTCGGCCGGTGATGTTGCAGCGCTTTCCGAGCGGCGCCGGGGGCGATTCGTTCTTCCAGAAGCGCGTGCCGAAGAACGCGCCGGCCTGGCTCGAGACCACCACGGTTTCGACCCCGAACGGGACCGAGTCGGAGGCGCTCGTGGTGGCCGACGTCGCGCACGTGGCGTGGGCGGTCAACCTCGGCTGTCTCGGGTTTCACGTGTGGCCGTCGCTCGCGGCGGCACCCGAGTTCGCCGACGAGCTGCGCATCGACCTCGACCCGGGCCCGGGCGTCACGTTCCCGATGGTGCAGGAGGCGGCCGCAGAGGTTCGCCGTCTCCTCGACGATCACGGCGTGAACGGTTACCCGAAGACCACGGGCAGCCGTGGCATTCACATCTATGTGCGCCTGCAACCGCGCTGGGACTCCTACGCGGTGCGATTCGCGGCGGTCGCGGTGGCCCGTGAGCTGGAGCGCAGGCGTCCGGATCTGCTGACCGCGGCGTGGTGGAAGGAGGAGCGGGGTGAGCGAGTCTTCGTCGACTTCAACCAGAACGCGCCGCATAAGACGGTGTTCGGTGCGTGGTCGGTGCGCGCGTATCCCGAGGCGCCGGTATCGATGCCGTTTCGGTGGAGCGAGCTCGACGACGTGTCGCCGCGACGATGGACGATCGCCGACGCACCGGCGCGCCTGGCGAACGACGGCGACGCGTGGGCCGAGATGTACGACTCGCCGCAATCGCTCGTGTCACTCCTGGAGATGCACGAACGCGACATGGCCGCCGGGATGATGGATGCTCCCTGGCCGCCCGTGTACCCGAAGCAACCCAACGAACCCCCGCGCGTCGCACCCAGTCGCGCCAAGAAGACCTGACGCGTCCGCGGACGCGCGATTCCCAGTTTCTGGGTGGTTCCGCGGAACCGTCGGGTGACATTCCCGCTCTCCTGGGTGACACCGGCGAGCCCACACCACAGCGGGCAAACTGTGTTGGCATGGACCTGCGATCGTGGCCATCGGACTTCCTCGCGAAGAAGGCGGGCATTGGGTGCCCGCAATGCGCGACGGGCAGGGTCGACGAAACCGACCACGGCGTCCGCTACTACAACGGACCGGCAGCGGACGGCTACCTCCAGCGTCAAGGACCAACTGTCGGATACTCGGTCGTCATCTTTCGCGGCCGCCACGTCGGCGAGCCGCAAGCAATGACACCCGACGAGCACGCTGCGTTCTGGTCCGAGGTGAGCACCGTCGCCCGCGCAATCACGGCGGTCTACGAACCGATCCATCTGAACTTTCAGATCCTCGGGAACCAGGATCCGCACGTCCACGTCCATATCGTTCCGCGCTTCGATCCCGACCCCGCACCGTCACTTCCACTCCCCGCTGCCGCCTGGGAGAACGGGCGGGTTCTCTCCACTGAGGAGCTCGTGCAGCAGGTCGACCGACTCAAGGGCGCTCTGGGGCAGTAGCAGGTGATCCGGTCGAACCGATATGCCGATCTCTGCGGGTTGACATTGGCGAACACTGGCGTGAATGCCGCTACGTACCTGGAGCGTTTGTCATCTGAGTTTGCGTCTACGAGGAGGTGAATCGAGGTGGGGCGCCCATCATTTCGAATCCAAACCATATGCATCGACTGTGATGACGCCCATCGAATGGCGGACTTCTACGGACGGCTTCTCGGATGGGAGACGACGTTCAGCGAACCCAACTGGGTGCTGATGCGCGATCCCTCGGGGGGTACCGGCCTGTCATTTCAAGCCCAGTCCAGCTACCGCCAGCCGACGTGGCCCGAGCACGCGAGTGGTCAAGACAAGATGCTCCACCTCGACATCAAGGTGGACGACCTGGAGGTGGCAGTCGAGCACGCCGTCGCGTCGGGCGCCCAGTCGGCGGGTCGCGGGCCTACGGGTCGCCTCGCACGGGTCGCCTCTGCTAATCCATGCGCCATGACGAAGATGTGCGAAGGAAGAGTTGTGATCATCACCGGCTCCGGTCGGGGCATCGGGCGTGAGTACGCGCTGATGATGGCGGGCGAGGGCGCCAAGGTCGTGGTGAACGACGTCGGCGGTTCCCGCGACGGTGCGGGCGCGTCCGAGGGTCCGGCCCATGATGTGGTCGCCGAGATCGAGGCCATGGGCGGCGAGGCGGTCGCCAACGGTGACGACATCTCCAGCTGGGAGGGCGCGGGCAACGTCGTCAAGCAGGCGATCGATCATTTCGGCACGCTCGACGTCGTGGTGAACAACGCCGGAATCCTGCGGGACCGCATGCTCGTGAACATGACCGAGGAAGAGTGGGACGCGGTCATCAAGGTCCACCTCAAGGGCACGTTCGGCGTCTCGCGGTTCGCCGCGGCCTACTGGCGTGAGCGGTCGAAGAACGGTGAGACGAACGACGCCCGCATCATCAACACCACGTCGCCTTCGGGCATCTACGGCAACGCCGGTCAGACCAACTACGGCGCGGCCAAGGCCGGCATCGCGAGCTTCTCGATCATCGCGGCCATGGAGCTCGACCGCTACGGCGTCACCGTGAACGCGATCGCGCCGACCGCGCTCACCCGCATGACTGAAGACCTCGGTCTCGGCGGCGCGTCGGAAGAGACGAAGGCGATGATGGATCCGCGCTGGATCGCACCGCTGTGCACGTGGCTGGCGTCGCCGCAGTCGGCGGGGGTGACCGGTCGGGTCTTCGAGGCGTCGGGCGCGTATCTCGCGGTGGCCGAGAGCTGGCACCGCGGTCCGAGCACGAAGCCGGTCGACGACCCGTCCGAGGTGGACGCGGCGATCCGACCGCTCCTCGCGAAGGCTCGCCCCAACTCCGACATGTTCGGCAACGACAAGCCCGCGTAGCGCACTCGCACCGCACGAACCGGGGTTAGGTCGAGGTGACCGTCAGGGTCAGCGTGTCGTGATCCACGAGCACCACGTCGAGCGACGCGGGACCGGAGTCCTTCGACGTGACCGTGATCGTGCACGGACTCGTCGCATGGAAGAAGCTGCACTGCCCAGGGGCGTCGGCGGGCATGCCCCACACGGTGAGGAACTGACCCAGCGTGTAGGAGTCGTTCTCCTTCGGGCTCTCCACGTGGATGAGTCCAGTGGTGTCGTGCGTGTGAAGTGCGGCGATGTGATTCGAGGCTTCGTCGATCCCGATCAAGGCCGGAACCTCCAACGATTTTCCGTTCACGATCACATGGAGTTCCGTGTGGATGTGGGTCGCGACCCCTTCGGCGGTCAGGAGGGGAACGTGCGCCGCGGTCGTGCGGGCCACGAGCTCGGGTGACGCGGGGATCGTCGACCCGCTCGTGCCACTCGATCCGCCCGAGCTCGACGAACAGCCCGCGGCGATCACCGCGACGATGACGAGACCGGCGATTCGACGTGTTCGGCGCATGGTGAGGCGCATGGTGAGGGGTTCTCCCGTGTGGTTCCCGAAACGGACCGCTGCATTCTGGCCGCTCGCCGCGTCCGATCAGCGGCACCGCATCCTCGGACGCCGGCGGGATCCGACGGCTACCTTCACGCCGATGGCCACCCGAAATCCTGCACTGAAGGCCCTGCGGCGCCACGAGGTCCCGGCCTGGTGGCGTGACGCGAAGCTCGGGATCTTCGTGCACTGGACGCCCGCATCGGTCCCGGGTTTCGCGCCGGTCGACGGCGATGTTGGCGACATGCTCACGTCGGGTGATCCCGAGGCGATGGGGTGGTCGCCGTATACCGAGTGGTATGAGAACTCGTTGCGGTTCCCCAACAGTCCGGTGGCGCGCCATCACCGTGAGATGTACGGCGATCGCGACTACCGGACCTTCGTGGCCGACTGGGAGGCCGGGCTGGCATCGTGGGATCCCGACGAGTGGGCCGCCACGTTCGCGGCCACGGGCGCGCGCTACGTGGTGCTGGTGAGCAAGCATCACGACGGGTACTGCTTGTGGCCGACGACGGTGGCGAATCCGCGGCGACCGGGTTGGAACTGTGCGCGCGACGTGGTGGGCGAGTTGGGCGAGGCCGTACGCGCCCACGGGATGCGGTTCGGCGTGTACTACTCGGGCGGGTTGGATTGGACCTTCGACGATCGTCCGATGGGCACACTCTCCGACATGATCCGCGCGATCCCGCGTGGCGACTATCCCGCGTACGCGGCCGCGCAGGTGCGCGAGTTGATCGCGCGCTACCGGCCCAGCGTGTTGTGGAACGACATCGCGTGGCCCGCCGAAGGCAAGGAATTGTGGCCGTTGTTCCGCGAGTACTACGACGCGGTCCCCGACGGTGTGGTCAACGACCGCTGGATGCCCTGGAATCCGTTGGCCGGCGCGATGCGCTTCGGTCCGGCGCGCAAGGTCGTGGACGCGGGCGCGCGCAAGCAGGCGACACGCGACGCCGGACTCATCCCACCCGAGCCACCGTTCTACGACGTGCGCACGCCCGAGTACACGTCGTTTCCGGACATCCAACGGCGGCCGTGGGAATGCGTGCGCGGCATGGATCAGAGCTTCGGGTACAACGCGGCGTCGAGGCCCGAGGACTTCCTTACGCGCGACGACCTGTTGTGGTCGTTCGTCGACATGGTGAGCAAGAACGGCAACCTGTTGTTGAACGTGGGGCCGCGCGGGGTCGACGCGCAGATTCCCGACGAGCAACGCGAACGGCTGGCTTGGCTCGGTGAATGGTTTGGTGCGAACGAAGCCGCGGTGCGAGCAACGCGCCCCTGGGTGCGACCCGGCTCGACCACGGCCGACGGTGCGGGTGTGCGGTACACCGCGACTGACGAGACGGTCTACGCGATCGTCGAGCGCGAAGCGGCCGTCGTCACGCTATCCGACCTGGATGCGACCGCCACGACCAGCGTCACTGACGTGGACGGTGCACCACTCGCCTGGACCGTGACCGCGGCCGGGCTGCGGGTGGAACTCGGCTCCGGTGGGGCGGCCCGCTCCGCCCCGGTCGCGCTCGCGTGTCGAGATGTGGTGGCGCGTCCCGCATGAGGACTTCTCGAACCTGACATTGGCGTCAGGTACAGTCCGCGGCCATGACGACCACATCGGACCGGGTGCTGCCGAAGATCGTGAGCGTCGACGATCACGTCGTGGAACCGCCGCACGTGTGGCAGACGTGTCTGCCCTAGCAGCACCGGGCGCGCGGTCCCAGTGTGGAGCGCAAGCGATGGGGACCGTTTCGTCATCTGCCGGGCGCCCGGTACGAGATGAGCGAAGAGCCAGACGGTCTGTGGGGCGACGCGTGGTATTTCGACGACAAGCTCATCTACGTGCACAAGCGGTTCGTCGCGATCCCGCTCGACGCCACACCGGACGGTGATCTCAGCAAGTTCGATCGCACCAAGATGGTGATGGAGGCGCTCACCTACGAGGAGATGCGGCCGGGTTGTTACGACCGTGACGCGCGCATCGTCGACTTCGCCAACAACTGGGTCGACGGCTCGCTCCCGTTCCCCACATTCCCGCGGTTCTGCGGTCAGACCTTCTACGAGCACGAGGACCGCGAGCTCGGTCTCGCGTGCGTGCGCGCCTACAACGACTGGATGGTGGAGGAGTGGTGCGCGCCGTCGCAAGGCGTGAACATCCCGCTCTGCATCATGCCGCTCTGGGACGTGGAACTCGCGGCCGCGGAGATCCAACGCAACGCGGATCGCGGCGTGCGCGCCTTCTGCTTCAGCGAGCTTCCGACTCACCTCGGCCTGCCGAGCATCCACACCGGCGCTTGGGATCCTGTGCTCGACGTCTGCAACGACACCGGCGTCACGTTGTGCATGCACATCGGATCGTCGTCGACGAACCCCGCCGCGTCGCCGGACGCGCCGAAGGGTGTGGGGGGCACGCTCGCGTTCAACAACTCGATGGCGTCGTTGGCCGACTGGTTGTTCTCCGGAAAGTTGATCCAGTTCCCGAAGTTGAAGCTCGCATACTCCGAAGGCCAGATCGGATGGATCCCGTATGCGCTCGAACGCGCCGACACGGTCTGGGACCAGCACGACAGTTGGCAGCACTCGAAGGAGCTCATCCCCAACCCGCCGTCGAGCTACTACTACGGCCGCATCTTCGGGTGCTTCACCGCGGATCGCCACGGGCTCGCGTCACTCGACGAAGTTGGCGTGGACAACATCTGCTTCGAGACCGACTACCCCCATACCGACACCACGTGGCCGGACAGTCACGCGTACGTCCAGAAGATGCTCGAAGGCTTCGACGACGACGTCGCGTACAAGGTGCTCCGCGGGAATGCCATCCGCATGCTCGAGCTGGACCGCGTCTGACTCCTTGAGTTCTCTCAATTTTGGGGATGCGATTGCGGGTCGATCGGATGAAGCTCCTCGAGCGGGACCGGGGAGGCCTCGACGATGGAGACCATGTGATGGCAACACTGACGGGACGCCGAACCGGCCGGGGATCACACCTCAAGCTCGTGTCGTCGAACGACGATGCACCCGCCATGACTGTGGCACCGACGGGATTAATCCGGGAGATCAGCGACCCCAGGCCGGGTCCGCGCGACGCATCCGCGCTCGTCGCGCGCTTCGCCCGGGTGTTGCCGAGCGACGCCGAGATCGACGGTCTCTTCTCCCTCGGCCGATAGTTCGGCTCGTCCGCTCGTCCAGGACCAGCGCGACCAACTCGGGACGCTCCCGAGCTGCTCGACTCCGCTGCGCTACGTCTCGGGTTGCACCGGGCGACGGACACCATCGTGCTGGTTGTTACACCCAGCCGCCGGAGTAGCCGAGGAATTGGCCGGTCGTGAACTGACTCGTGCCGTCGAGGAATGCGGCGCACATCGCGGCGCACTCCTCGAGCGTGCCGAGCCGACGCATCGGAACCTTGGATTCGATCTTGGCGCGCGCCTCGGGATCGTCGGCACCGTTGGCGCGGCGAAACTCCGGGAAGTCCATGAAGTTCGTGCCGAGCGCGTTCACCTGCACGCCGGTTCGCGCCACCTCACCGGCCACGTTCTTCACGAGCATGTTCGCTGCGGCTCGTGCCGACGAATAGAGCGGCGCGCCAGGCGTCGGGCGTGCTCCGGCCGCGCTCGTGAGCAACAACACCTGGCCCGAACCGGCCGCGACCATCGCAGGAACGATGGCGCGCAGGAAGTGGTAGGGAGCCTCGATGCAGCCGCGCATGACGGCGTGCAGATCGTCGACGGTCGAATCGGTGAAGCGCCCGATCACGATCTGACCCGAGAACGCGCACGCGGCATCGATGCGGCCGAACGCACTCAGCGCGCCCGCGACCAGCGTGGATGCCGTCTCCGGGTCGGCGAGATCTCTTGGCGCGTCGACGACGACGACTCGAGATCCCAGCGCTTCGAGCTCGGCCACGAGCCCGTCGGCGGGGTGCGAGATGGCGAGATCGTGGCCTCGTGCGGCAAGCACACGGGCCAACGCGGGGCCGACGAAGAAACTGCCGTCGGCGATCAGCGCGACGCGGCGAGGTGCATCAGAAGGGGTCATGCGGCGACCGTAGACCGCGGTGTGGGGCGCGAGCACGTACGCTCCCGCCGTCTTCGAATCCCACCAGCCGTGGAGGAACCAGCGTGCGTGCCGCAGTATTGGAAGCAGCCCAGACCCCGATCGTGATCGACGACCTCGACATCCGCGGTCCGCGCCACGGCGAGGTTCTCGTCCGGATCGCGGCGTGTGGTGTGTGCCATTCGGATCTGTCGGTCGTCGACGGTTCGTTTCCGGCGCCGATGCCGATCGTGCTCGGACACGAAGCTGCGGGTGTGGTCGAAGCGGTCGGCGACGATGTCGCGTCGGTCGTGCCCGGTGACAAGGTGGTGCTCACGCCGCTGCCTGCGTGCGGGCAGTGTTACTTCTGTACGCGCCAACAGCCCACGTTGTGCTCGGTCTACAGCGGGTCGCTTTTTTCCAACCTCTTGCCCGACGGTACGAGTCCCCTCTCGCGCCGCGGTGAGATCGTGTACCGCGGTCTGGCGACGGCCGCGTGGGCGGAACGGGCGATCATGCCCGAGGCCGGCGTGGTGAAGGTCGACGCCGAAGTGCCGCTCGAGGTGGCCTGCGTGCTCGGCTGCGCGGTGCAGACGGGCGTGGGCGCGGTACTCAACACGGCCCAAGTCGAAGAAGGCGCGACCGTGCTCGTGCTCGGCGCGGGTGGCATCGGTATCGCGGTCACGCAGGGTGCGCGACTCGCAGCCGCGGCCCGCGTGATCGTGGTGGATCCCGTCGCGGAACGGCGCGACGCCGCGTTGCGGTTTGGTGCGACCGACGTGTGCGACCCGAACGAAGACGATCCGATCGCGATGGCGTTGGCCCTCACGAACGGCATCGGTGTCGATTACTCGTTCGAAGCCGCGGGTCAAGCGTCGCTCATCGAGCAGGGCATCATGGCCACCCGATCCGGTGGCACGATCGTGTGCGTGGGCGCGCCGCCACTGGAACAGGGAATCAGCATCCCGATGGTGGTGGGCTTCACCGCCTCGGAGAAGAAGTTGATCGGCTGCCTGCTCGGTTCGGTCCACGCCCAGCGAGACATTCCGCGGCTCCTCGCGCTCTGGAAGGCCGGTCGACTCGACCTGGAAGGCATGATCACCCAGCGCCTGCCGCTCGACCAGACCGAGGTGGCGTTGGACTCGATGCGCAACCGCGAAGGCATCCGCACAGTTCTCACGGTCGATGCGTGAGCGAGGCGTCCGATCGCGTGCACCTGGCCCGCGTTCGCCGAGCGGGGCCCGACCGGCCCGGCCCGCAGGGCCAAGAGGGGAAATATGAGCGGGAACTCCGAAGAGAAGCGAATCGAGGCGGCCGACGCGCTGCGCAGGCTGTTGCACGGGTTCGTGCGCGCCGACGCGAGCCCCGAGGTGCTCGATGATGTGCGCTCCCGCGCGCTTGCTTTGGTCGAGGTGCTCGATGCGCAGCCGCGTCGCGATCGCATGGCGTTGATGCAGGCCGAACGCGAACGAAGCGGTGGTCGATCGTTTCCCGTCGGCGTTTCGGCGGGGGGATTCAACGATCGCGCCGTCGCGGGACGCGCCAACCCCGGCGCCGTCGACGTGGAGGTCGTGCCGGACGGCGATGAGGTCGTCGCGCAGCTGTTCTTCCAAAGAGGCTTCGAGGGACCACCCGGTCGGACGCACGGTGGGATCGTCGCGGCCGCGTTCGACGACGTGACCGGTTTCATCATCGGCCGGATCGGTCAACCAGCGTTCACCGGCGAGCTCACGGTGCGGTTCGTCGCGCCGGTGCCGATCGAGACTCCGATCGTGATGCGGGCCCGGCTCGACGGCCAGGAGCGCCGCAAGCTCTTCATCAGCGCGGAGGCCACCGCCAACGACAAAGTTGTTGCGACCTGCAAGGCGATCTATATCACCGTTGACCCCAGCATCTTTGCGACGTCACCGGACCCTCGGTAACCCGTCGCGCTGAATCTTGGAGAGATCCAACGGCGCTGGATTCGGGGCTGCTGCTCAAGTCGGTCGATCCCGCGTCGAGGATCCTGACGATTCGGAGGGGCACCCGATTCCCTTCCCATCGAGATGGAGAGTCTCGGATGGAGACCGCCGCACCGACGCCGCCCGCGGAATCCGCGGGGCCGAAACGACGTCCCAGCGTCACGCAATTGTTGGTGATCATCGTGATTCTTGCGCTGCTCGTCGGTGGTCTCGGCGGTGCGCTCGTGTTTCGCGCTTCGGACAGCGCGTCGAGCGCGTCCGGTGAGGTCTTTCTCGAGTCCGCCGATCAGGTCGGGACGAGCCCATTCACGAAGAGCGTGGCCGCGACGCCATCGCGCTCGCTGCCGACGACGACCTCGACCACTCGACCCGCGGCTCCCGCGAACCAGATCGCGTCGGTGGCCGGCTCGACCACCGGTTTGTACGGCGGAACCCGGAACGCGACGAGCTGCGACCGCGACAAGCTGGTCACGTTCCTCGAGCAGCAACCCGACAAGGCCGCAGCTTGGGCCGCGGTGCAGGGCACCCGCGTGGGCGAGATCCGCGCGTATATCGGGTCGCTGACTCCGGTGATCCTGCTGAACGACACGCGCGTCACGAACCACGGGTTTGCCAACGGACGCGCGACTCCGCACCAGTCGGTGCTGCAGGCCGGCACCGCGGTGCTCGTCGATCGTTTCGGCGTCCCGCGCGCGCGGTGTTTCTGCGGGAACCCGCTCACGCCGCCTGCTCCCTTGCCGCATCCGACGCCCGTCGGGAACCCGTGGCCCGGGTACGAGCCGACCGCCCTGGTCGTTGTGGTCGTGCACGTGGAGGTCACGGTGCTCGTGTTGGTCGACGTCGACACCGGCGTTCAATTCGCCCGACCGATTGGGTCGAGCGGCGACGCCGACGTTCCGGTGCTCGAGAACGGTGATGCGGGTCCCGGCAATGGCAGCACCGATACGGCCATGTCGACTGCGGTGCCGGACGCGCCCGCGCCCGTCGCGAGCCCGGCGGGGACGTACACCGTGCAGTTCAGCGGCGAGCAGTTGAGTCCGCCGTGCAGTCCGTGGGGTGCCGGCACCGGGTCGATGACCGTCGCGATCACGGGCACGACAATCGCGATCACGCTCAAGTTCGAAGCCGCAGCCTCCACGGACTACTCAGGCACGTACGACCCTGTGGCCTTGACCTTCACTGCGCCCGATGTGCAGTACGGCGCGAATCCGCTCACGGGGACGTTCCAGAAGGTCGACGGCATCTTTACGGTTCCCGACGGCCGCAGCACCGGTCACACCACCACCGGCGGCGACTGCATCGGCGCCTTCACCGCCGCCCAAACCATCGGCTGACTCACGCTCCCCGGCCGCGGACTCGAGCGTCCGCGGATGTGTGAGGCTCTCAGCTGTGCAGGGTTCCGGGGGGAGGCAGGTGCCACGACGGCGAGCGATCGTGGGAGCTGCGGTCTTCGTCCTCGCCGCCTCCGCGTGCGGGTCGAAGACCGACGCCGGTCACGTGACGCGCGCGCCGGCCGATCTCACGAAAGGGTTCGCCGAGGTCGTGGTGCCGTTGCCCACGCGGCAGTCACCGATGGTCGTGGCCGCGGGCGATCACGTGGTCGTGTTCGGTGGCTACCGCATCGAGGGTTCGCACGAGATTCCGCGCGGTGATGGTGCCGACTACGACGTTGCGCGCGGTGAGTGGACCTCGATGCCACCGGCTCCGTTCGATCGCGCCCTTCATCTCGCGGCCGGAGTATGGACCGGCCGGGAGGTCATTGTCGTCGGCACCCCGTGTGGGACGACAACCACTGATTTGTACGACGCGCGCTGTGACCACGCAACGGTCGTGGCCGCGTCGTACACACCGAAGACGAATTCGTGGCGCCCGCTCGCCAGCCCCGACGCGTCGATGTTCCCCCTGTTGACCTACGGGTCTCCGCTCCTCGGCGTAGGCGCGGGTTCGACGGGAACGGCCGTGCTTTTCGACAACGACACTGGTGACGCGAGTCGTCAGTACCTCGTGGCGGATGCAGCCGGTGGAAGCTGGCATTTCCTTCCGGCGTTCACGACCGCCGACACCGTGTGTCCGGTCGCGGGCGCAGTCGTCGGCGTGCAGACCGGGCAGATCTACGCCAACGGAGGCAGCGGCAGCCCGAACCCACAAGCGGTCGCCGCGCCACTACGTACTTCGATGCTGGAATCACGGAGCAACACGTGGGGTGCGCCGGTCGCGATTCCGAAGCCGGCGTCGGCCGGAGCGATGTTCGAGCGCGTGGTCTGCTCGGCCGGCCAGCTCGCGTACTTCCCGATCTTCCCGGGTCCCGTCGGCATCGATGGCGGCGCGCTCTGGTACGAACCCGGCACGGAACAGTGGACCACGCTCCCGAGCTTGGGTGCGACGAACAGCCCGAACGTTGTTTCGATCGCCGAGATTCACGGCACGAAGATGGTCGTGATCGAGACGGGGCCCGGTTCGGGTGGATCACTCTTCCTTCTTCCAGCCGGCGCGACCTCGTGGGTCCGGCATCCGCTGCCGACGACTGCACTCAACTCGTTCCAGGCCCTGAGTGACCTGATTCTCGTCGTCGCGTTCGACCAGCGCGGTTCCGACCACATGACGATCGGCCTGCTCGACCCGACGCGGCTCCCCGGCGTCGCGAAGTAGTCGTCGCCACGTGACTTTCGTGCATTTTGGAGACCTAGAGGTCTCTCTTTTGCACGAAAGTCGGAGGTGGGCTGGACGGCGGGACGGAGTTACCCCAGGCGTTCGCTCGGGACGTGGAAGTAGTCCTGATAGCGGCGCGAGCGCTCGCGCCACTCCGCCTCGTTCAAGTCGGTCTCGGCCCAGGTGTACTCGTGCACACCGTGCGCGCCCTGGGGATTCGCGGCGAGAAACGCGCGCATCCGGCCTTCGGTCTCGTTGGTGAGCTCGAGGCCGAGCGCGTCGTAGATCGCGCCGATGGTGCCGAACGGATCGGCCATGAACTCGGCGAATTGGAGATCGACGAACCGCGAGTTGTCGACCGCGCCGGTCTCCCGTGCGATCACCGACCGGTCGAGTCCGTCGACGATGTACTCCGCGAACTCGGCCGCGGCCTCGGGCACCGTGGTGCGATCTGTCGCGAGCTCGCGCAGCTTGGCCACCAACGACGACAGCGACGCGATGATGCGCAAGGGGTCGCGGTGGGTCTGGACGAGCAGCGCGTTCGGGTACTCGGCCAGCAACGCCTCCAGCGACCAGATGTGAGCGGGGGATTTCAACACCCACCGGTCGGTCGGATGCTGCGACTGGAGATGCTGGACGAAGATGCGGTGCCAGTCGTAGAGCGGGGCCATATCGGCCTCGTGCAACAACCAGTGACCGTAGGACGGCACGCGGTACGCCGTCGGGAAGATCATCGATCGAAATTCGGAGCCGGTCATCCGCACACATTCCTGCGGGAGTTGCGCGCCCATCGGGTGCATCGCCCGGAATCCAGGCAGCACCATGTCGACCATGGCGAGCGTCTCGTTGACCTCCACGATCCGCGGGTCGGTCGCGTAGGTCGCGGTTTCTGGCGGCGGACACGGACGGTCCACTTCCCACGTGAGGGGTACGCGGTTCGCGGGGTCTTGCGCGAGGAGGTCGTGGAGGATTGTGGTGCCGGTCCGGCCCTGGCCGACGATCACAATGGGCGGCACCACGTCGACGTCCGCGATCTGGGGATGCTCATTGCGGTACGCCATGATCCCGAGCCGATCGCGGAGGTACCCGGTGATCTCGCCCGGCACCATCACGTTGCCGATGTCGTTGAGTTCGGCCTCGCGCTCGAGCGCGTCGACGAAAACATCGAGTCCCTCGCGCCAACGCGGATCCCCGAAGTCGTCGGTGCCGGCCTCGTCGATTGCGGCCTGGATCAACGCTTCGGTGTCAATGGTCATCTCGGGAGAGTAGAACAGGTTCTCGCGCGCCTGCGGCAAGAGGGCGTGACCGACTTCGGGGGTATCCATGGCCATGGACGAGTGTGAGAGTCGGGCGGCGTTCGTCGACCTGCTGGCGACGATGGGGGAGGTCGCCGACAGTTACGCCGGCGAAGCGTGGGGCATCGCCGGGCCCGAGGACACCGCCGGCGCGCTCCGTGCCCTTGCCCATCTGCTCGAAGGCGGGCTGCTCGGGCACTTCGAAGACAATCCGAAGGCGCCGGTCTTTCGCCAGATCGTGAGCTCCACCCGTAAGAGCCTCGGTGACAATGCCGACGCGATCTACTTCGACACCGCGGTCTCCAACGCGTACATGTACTGCGTGACCGGCAACACCGCCGGCGCGATCTACACCAGCTTCACGATGGAGGAAGGCGGCGGCGACGGTGCATTCCCCGATTCCACCGGCGGCATCATCAACGACACCCAGTTCGACATCGATGCCGATGGCACCTTCGCGATCACCCTCGGCGGTCCGGCGCAGGACCGGAACTGGTTGCCGTTGACCGATCACACGACGCGCATCACCTCGCGTCATTACTGGGAAGAGCTGTGGCGT
>JANYLF010000236.1 GCA_025357995.1 Acidimicrobiia bacterium
CTGGCCGAACCCCTGGCCGCGCAGGGCTACCAGGAGTCCCAGCTCGACCCGCAGGCGAAGAGTCACGTCGGCGCCATCGGAGTAATGCAGATCATGCCGGCCACTGGCGCCGAGCTGAAGGTCGGCGACATCCGAGTCACCGACGTCAACATCCACGCTGGTGCCAAGTACATGGACCAGCTGATGACGCGCTACTTCAAGGACGCCAACTCCTACGGTGCGGCGCGCAATCCGTGGAACACCGAGCACAGCACCGGCGGATCAAGCGGAGGGTCCGGGGCCGCGGTCGCGAGTGGCATGGTCGCGGTCGGCCACGCCGGCGATGGCGGCGGATCCATCCGGGTGCCATCGAGTGAGTGTGGACTCGTCGGCTTGAAGCCCTCGCGCGGGCGCGTGTCGATGGGACCCCAAGACGGTGAAGCGTGGAACGGGCTCGTGGTTCGTGGCGCCGTCACGCGGACCGTGCGCGACGCGGCTGCGGTGCTCGATCTGATTGCCGGCGCGCGATCCGGCGATCCCTACACCGCGCCACCACTCACCGCACCGTTGCTCGCGCAGGTAGGCGACGATCCCGGTCGGCTACGGATCGGTCTGCGCACCGCGGCACTGGCCAACCTCTGCGAGGTCGACCGGCAATGCGTGGCCGCGGTCGAGGGCGCGGCGAGCGCGCTCGAAATGCTCGGCCACACCGTGGAGGTCGCCTCCCCCGCGGCGGCGGACGAGGGCGAGCTCATCGGACTCTTCCTCAATGTGGTGGCCGCCAACACGGCGTTCACGTTGGACCATCTCGCCGACATGGCCGGTCGCCCGATCACCGCGAATGACGTAGAGCCCGGCACCTGGGCCCTTGCCGAGGCCGGACGCGCAATCACCGCGGCGCAATATCTCAGCACCCTGCACGGCGCGCACGCCTGGACCCGGCGCATGCTGTCGTGGTGGGACGACGACGGATACGACCTCCTGCTCACACCGACGCTCGCCGCGCCGTCACCCCGGCTCGGGCTCCTCAACGATCCGAACACCGACCCCGCGATGGGTCCCATTCTGCAAACGCCCTACGCCGCGTTCGTCGCCGCGTTCAATGTGACGGGCCAGCCCGCGATCTCGATTCCGTTCGCGATGAGTAGCGACAACACACCCATCGGCATCCAGCTCGTGGCCCGCGCGTACGACGAAGCCACGCTGGTCCGGGTCGCGAGCCAGATGGAACTCGCGTGCCCCTGGGCCGACCGCCGTCCTGCGATCTTCGCGAGTTAGGGGGATTCGCCATGGCCGATTCCTACGCCGCGCTCGACGCGACCGCGCAGGCCGAACTTGTGCGCTCGGGTCAGGCCTCGCCGGCGGAACTGGTCGACGCCGCCATCGCACGCATCGACGCGATCGATCCGAGTATCAACGCATTCACGACGACACGATTCGAGCACGCGCGCGTCGAGGCCGAAGGCGACCTCCCCGACGGGCCGTTCCGCGGCGTACCGTTCGCGCTCAAGGACCTCGCGTGCACCCTCGCGGGCGAACCGTCCTACGACGGGGTCAAGGTGCTGAAAGACACCGATTGGCGGGCGCCGATCACGAGTAATCTGGCCGCCCGGTTCCAGGCCGCGGGACTCGTCATCGTGGGCCGCACCAGCTCGCCCGAGCTCGGCATCATGCCGACCACCGAGCCGCTCTGCTTCGGACCCACGCGCAACCCGTGGGACGTCGCGCGCTCTGCGGGCGGTTCGAGCGGCGGGTCCGCCGCAGCAGTAGCCGCGGGGCTGGTGCCGTTTGCGCACGCATCAGACGGCGGTGGCTCGATTCGTATCCCCGCCGCGTGCTGCGGACTCGTCGGGCTCAAAACGTCACGCGGCCGCACGTCGGTCGGGCCGGCCAGCGACGAGATCGCCCGGCCGCTCTCGGTGCAGTTCGCAGTCACCCGCTCGGTGCGCGACGCCGCCGCGCTCCTCGACGCGGTCGCCGGACCCGCGGTCGGCGATCCGATCAGCCCTGAGCCGGCGCCGACGTCCTACCGAATCGCCGTGACTGCCCCGCTCCCTCCACTGCGCATCGGCGTCATGACCACGATGCCGGGTACGTCGGATCTTGCCGATCCCGAATGCGTCGCCACCACCGAATCGGTGGCGCGCGTGCTCGAGGCCGCGGGTCATTACGTCGAGGTCGCGCACCCGGCCGCGTTCGACGAGACCGAGCGCATGACCGCATTCATTCCCATCTGGTCGGCGATGGCCACCGCGAACCTCATCGCGATCGGACGCAAGATCGGACGCGACGTGACTCAGGTCGACGTCGAACCGCTCACGTGGATGCTGGCCGAGAACGGGCGCTCCACGAACAGCGGTGAGCTCATGGATGCATACAGTGCCATGGGCGCGTTCACGCGACGGTTCACGCAGTGGTGGGCCGACGGTTGGGACCTCCTCCTCACGCCAACACTCGGTGAGCTGCCACCTGAGATCGGGGTGTTGCAAACCCCGGAGCATCCGTTCGTGGGATTTGGACGCGGTGGCACCTTCACACCGTTCACGCCGGTCACGAACCAGACCGGCCAACCGGCGATCTCCTTGCCCGCCGGCGCAAGCGCGTCCGGACTCCCGGTCGGTGCACATTTCATTGCGGCATCGGGCCGCGAGGATCTCCTCCTCGCGGTCGGCGCGTTGGTGGAAGCCGCGCTCCCGTGGGCCGATCGTCGGGCTCCGGTCCATGCCTGAGCGCGGCGCCGAACCCGCACGCTCGATCCGTCTCGGCGGCGGCCAGGGGTTCTACGGCGACACGCCACGAGCCGTCGAAGGATTGATCAACTCGCGCGTCGACTACCTGTGTCTCGAGGCGCTCGCGGAGCTCACGCTCGCGATTCTCCAGAAAGATCGCGCCAAGGACGAGTCGCTCGGGTACACCCGCGATCTCCCGCGCTACCTCAGCGCGGCGATGCCCGCGATTCTCGACGGCCGCACGAAGGTCATCACCAACGCGGGCGGCATCAACCCACGGGCCGCCGCGCACGCGGCAATCGCGACTGCGAAGCAACTCGGCGTTTCGGGCCTCAAGATCGCGACGGTGTTGGGTGACGACCTCATGGGCCGACTCCCCGCAGTGCAGGCCGCCACCGGCTCCGCGCTCGCGAACGTGGAGACCGGTGCGGCGTTCGAAACGATGGGCGGCGACGCACTCTTCTTCTCGGCGTACATCGGTGCCTTCCCGATCGCGGAAGCACTCGCTCAGGGCGCCGACATCGTGATCACCGGTCGCGTCGCCGACGCCGCTCTGTTCCTCGGCCCGCTCATCTACGAGTTCGGATGGGCCCGTGACGACTGGGATCGCCTTGCGGCGGGAATTCTCGTCGGCCATCTGCTGGAGTGTTCCGGGCAGGTGGCGGGCGGGAACTTCAGCGGCGAGTGGTGGACGATTCCGGAGCCGTGGAAGCTGCCGTATCCCATCGCCGAAGTCACGGCCGACGGCACCGCAGTGATCACCAAGCCGGCCGACTCCGGCGGGCGGGTCGACGTCGACACTGTGCGCCACCAACTTCTCTACGAGGTGCACGATCCGGCCGCGTACCTCTCGCCCGACGTCGTCGCCGATTTCACGTCGGCCAGGATCACCGATCTCGGTGACGACCGCGTCGAGATCCGCGACGTGCGCGGCCTCCCGGCGACGGAGAGCTACAAGGCGCTCCTCGCATACCCCGCGGGCTGGGCCGGTGAGACTCGCATCGCGTTCGCGTGGCCCGACGCGCCCGAGAAGGCGAAGGCGTTGACCGCGATCTTGATGAAGCGCGTCGAGATGGCCGGGCTCACCGTCGACGAGTGGAAAGTGGAGCTCTGGGGCGTGAACGCGCTTGGCGGCGACACCGTTCCGGCAACCGACGCCGAGCCGCCCGAGGTGGTAGCCCGCGTCGCGTGGCGCTGCGCGGATCAGAAGACGGCTGCACTCGTCGGTCGTGAGCTCGTACCGCTCGCGTTGAGCGCACCGCCGGCGGGGATGACCGGCATCGGCCGCGGCGGTGCCGGTGCCACCGAACTCCTCGGAATCTGGCCGACCCTGGTGGACAAGGCCCTGGTCGACCCCGGCGTCTCTGTCACCACCGAGGAGATTTGATGGTGTCTCTCCAGCTCCGCGGGTTCTGTGGGTACCGCGCCGGCGACAAGGGCGACACGTCCGACGTCGCGCTGTTCGCGTACGACGACGTGGGGTATGAGCTCATCGTGCGCGAGGTCACGGCCGAGCGCGTGAAGGCCCACTTCGGATCGTTGGTGCGCGGCGAGGTCATCCGCTACGAAGCCGCGAACGTGCGGGCGCTCAATTTTGTGCTGCGCGCCGCGCTCGGCGGCGGCGGTCCGAAGTCGCTGCGCTCCGACAACCTCGGCAAGACGCTCGGTGGCGCGCTGGTGCGCATGGAGATCGACGTCCCCGACGACGTGGTCGAGTCGCTGACCCGGCGTGGTCGGCCCGATGTGAGCTGGGCCGACGCCATCATCGCGGCCCAC
>JANYLF010000015.1 GCA_025357995.1 Acidimicrobiia bacterium
CTTCGGCGTGGGTGTGGAACGGACGTTCCCGGTCCACTCGCCCATCGTGGCCCAGATCGAAGTCGAGCGCCGCGGCGATGTGCGCCGGGCGAAGCTGTACTACTTACGCGACCGCATCGGTAAGGCCGCGAAGATCAAAGAGAAGCGCACCTAATCCCGGACTACCCCCGCGTAGACTCATCTCGATGAGTGGAGCGAGACGATCACGTACTCGTAGTTGTCGCGCCGGCGAAGCGCGGCCCGTCCGGCCCGCTCCGCAGGAGCAAGAGGACACGAGATGAGTGGTGAAGACCTCGAGCGGTACGAAACCGAGATCGAGCTCCAGCTCTACCGCGAGTATCGCGATGTCCTCCCAATGTTCTCGTACGTCGTGGAGACCGAGCGCCGTTTCTATCTGACGAACTCCGTGAAGATGGAAGCGCGCACGGAGGGTGGTGCGGTGTACTTCGAACTCGAGTTGGCCGACGCGTGGGTGTGGGACATGTACCGCCCGGCGCGCTTCGTGGCCACTGTGCGCGTCGTGACGTTCAAGGATGTCAACATCGAGGAGCTCGCGGGCAAGGAGCTGTGAATCGGCGCGCGCTGGGCGCTCGCGGCGAGTCATTGGCGGCGAAGTGGTACGAGGCCCACGGCTACACGGTGGTCGATCGCAATTGGCACACCCGGCGCGGCGAGTTGGACCTCGTGCTCGAGGCGGACCGCGTCTTGGTGTTCTGCGAAGTGAAGACGCGCACGTCGGACGCATTCGGTGCCGGCGTCGAGGCGGTCACTCGTGAGAAGCAGCTGCGAATCCGGCGCTTGGCCGCGCAGTGGTTGGACGAGCACGATCGCGCGCACCGCGGCTTGCGCTTCGACGTCGTCTCGATCCTCGCCCCACGCGACACCCCGCCCACGATCGATGTCTACGAAGCCGCGTTCTGAGCGGTTACTTGCGCTGTTTCTCTTCGCGGTGCCAGCAGCCGGTGTGCCAGTGCCGACGGTCTTCGGGAGCGTCGACCGGAATCACGACCTCGTGGCCCTCACCGGGTCGAATCTCATGGTCGCATCCAGGGCAGCGGTACGACTTGACCGCCTCGTAGGGCTGCATGTGGCGGACGGAAATCGGTTCGGAGTCCATCGTCAACCGAGCAATGCCCACACCACGAGGGTCAGGGCGACCGCGATACCGATGATCACGAAGAGCACGTCGCCTCGGTGTTCGACGCGACCGCGCAGAGGGTTCATGCCCATACGAGAACCGTAGCGGCGGCGCTAGTGAGATGAGGTCGACGGCTCCAACCGGATGCTGTTCGCAAGCGCAGCGCGTGCCGCGCGAGCGCGTTCCCAATCCGGTTCCGCGGTACGGCGGACGAGGGAGTTGTGGGCTTCCCACGTGGCCTCACACGACGTGCACGTGAGGAGGTAGGACCCGCCTGAGTACGACTCGACGTCGAGAGGCGTCCCGTCGTACGGGCACCGTTGCAGCTTCACCGTCACATCATCGGCCGGCGGCCCCGCCAACTTGATGAATGGGCCCCGAGATCGGATCGAGTCCGACACGATCGCATCGAGAAACCGTCAGTTTGGCCAGAGCAATCCGTGGGCTCGACGTATCCCGCCGTTGCGGACGAGCGCGGCCACCGCCACGGCTGCGGGACCCGGTCCGAGACCGGTGCGGGCGGTGATCTCGTCGATCGTGGCCGGCTCGCCGCCGAGCGCATGCATCACCGCGTGTTCGTCCAAGGTGGCCGGCGCCTGGCCTCCCGGTGGGGTCCGGCGGTCGCCGGGCGTCAGACCCAACACGCCGAGCACGTCGTCCGGTTCGATCACGACATGGGCGTTGTCGCGCAGCAGCTCGTTCGATCCACGGGCCGACGGATTGCGCCGCGACCCGGGGTACACGCAGATGTCTCGCCCGTAGTCGACCGCATATTGCGCGGTGATGCGCGCGCCACCGGTGGCCGTGGCTTCCACCACGACCACGATGTCGGAAAGCGCGGCGATGATGCGATTGCGCGCGGGGAATCGCATTTGGTGGGGCCCGGTTCCGTGGCGGTATTCGGTGATCAGCAGGCCACGATCTCGTACGCGTTCGTGGAGCTGACCGTGACGTCGCGGATAAATCACATCCAATCCGGTACCGAGCACTCCGATCGCGGTCCCGTGCGCGTCGAGGGCACCGAGATGTGCTGCGGCGTCGATCCCGATGGCGAGCCCGCTCACCACCGTCACGCCGGCGTGCGCGAGCACGCCGCCCAACTCGTAGGCGTCGGCCAGGCCGTGCGGCGTGGCGGCACGCGTCCCGACGACCGCGACCCGCGGACGATCGAGCGCGTCAGGACGGGAGCCCTCACTGAACAGGACCTTCGGGTGATCGGGGATGCCGAGTTCGATGGGGTAGTCGTCGGCGCCCGCGAAGTACACGTGGGTGCCACGCGCGTCCAACCTGGCCGCGGTGCGGTCGAGGTCGATGTTGGCACTCCAGTGGCGGACGAGGGCCGCGACGTCACCGCGTACCGAATCGAGCACCTCGACCGCGACCCCCGATTGGATTGCCTGCACCAGGTCGAGTGGGTCGGCCCAGATATTCGCGAGCTCGGTGAGTCGCGCGGAGTTCATCTTCGGGAGCGCGACCAACGCCGCCGCGGCCACCCGGCGGAGGTCGACCGCGGCCGTTGGTGCAATCGCGCCGCTCACGGCACGTCCTGACGCAACGATGCCGCGAGCACGATGTGCTCGCCTTCCACGAGAGCTGCGCCCGCGAGATCGGCGATGGTGCGCGCGACTCGACGCACGCGCCCGGCACCGCGGCCGGTGAGCATTCCGTCTTCGACCACGAGCATCCACGCGTCGAGGGCGTCTCGCGTCATCCCCGCGTACCGCTCCATGAGACCGGCGGGGATCTCGCGGTTCCATCTCCAGGGTGTGCCGCGGAAGCGTTGGCGCTGGCGCGCGACTGCACCCGCCACCCTCGCCGCGACCGTGGTCGAGTCCTCTCCCGGCGGATCGTGGGCGGTGGGACCGCTGATGCGCTGGCGGAGGTCGAACCGATCGAGCAGCGGCGCGCTGAGCCGCAAGGTGTAGCGCGCCTTCTGTGCGTCGCTGCACCGGCATTCCATGGCAACGCGTCCGCAGGGGCAGGGGTTGGTGCAGGCCACGAACAAGACGGAGGCCGGGAAGACCAGGCTCGCCCCCTGGCGCGCGATCCGTACCGAGCGTTCTTCGAGCGGTTGACGCAACGCGTTGAGCGCCGTCGGCGGGAACTCTCCCAACTCGTCGAGGAACAGAACGCCACGGTGGGCGCGGGTGACCTCACCCGGTCTCGGGCGGCCGGATCCACCGCCCACCAGCGCGGCCGGAGTGGCCGAATGGTGCGGCGCACGAAACGGTCGTCGCGATGCGAGGCGGGACGGCGGTTCGCCGTCGCAGACCGACGCAATACGGGTGACCTCGACGGCCTCGTCGGGATCGAGCGGCGCCATGATCGTCTCGAGCCGGCGAGCCAGCATGGTCTTGCCGCAGCCGGGCGGACCCGCGAGCAACAAATGGTGGCCGCCGGCCGCCGCGATCTCCAACGCGAGGCGCGCGGTCGCGAGCCCGCGCACATCAGCGAGATCCACGGGGTCGTCGTCCATCCGCTCGGGTGGAATCGGTGGGGGATCCGGGTCCGGCCACGGCGCTTCGCCCTTCAGACACTCGCGGAGTACCGAGAGATTGGGTGCGATGCGCACGTGCAGTCCGGGTACGAGTGCCGCCTCGTGCGCGTTGGCCGGGGGAACGATGACCGTCTCGATCCCATCGCGCGCCAACGCCGCGGCCAACACGAGCGTGCCGGCAACGGGTCGGATCGTGCCGTCGAGCCCGAGTTCACCGAGCACGCCGATTCCTTCGAGGCACGCCGCCGGGAGCTGAGACTCGCTGACCAGCAGGCCGAGGGCGATGGCGAGTTCGAGCCCAGTGCCCGACTTGCGCACCGTCGCCGGCGACAGGTTCACGGTCATCCGCTTCTGCGGCCATGCCATCTCGGACGACAACATCGCGGCACGCACGCGCTCGCGGGATTCTCGGCCTGCCGCGTCCGGTAGACCGACGACGGTGTAGCCGGGCAGTCCGCTCGAAACGTGCACTTCCACGTCCACTCGGCGACCGTCGACGCCCAGCAGGGTCGCACTGGGAATATTGGCGAGCATGGGCACAACTCCTGATCCTGGGAACAGAACAGGAGGGCCGAAAGGGGAGGAGAGTTCCCGGCCGCGGCAACCTCGACGGCTGATCGGGACGATACGACGGGGGTGTGACACTCCCGCGGCGGTCGCGCCGCTAGGGTCGTTCCGATGTCTTGGGATGTCGACGGATTCGTCACCTCGTTGACGGCCGCCAGCCCCCATACCGTGGAGGCATACACGCGCGACGTCGAGCAGTTCGTCGCGTGGGCCGATCGCGGCGGTTGCGCCACTCCGCGGGATCTCGATCACGCCACGCTGCGCCGATATCTCGGATACCTCACCACTCGCGGGTTCGCCCGCCCGACCATCTCGCGCAAGGCCGCCGCGGTCCGCGCGTTTCTGCGGTACCTCACCCGCCACGGTGTGCTCGCCACGGATCCCGGTCGAACCCTCCGTTCCCCGAAGGGCGCGAGTCGACTCCCGCGCGTTCCGCGGTCCCGCGAGGCCGCCGCGATGCTCGATGCCGCGGCCGCCGTGGCGAATGGGGTCGACCTCACCCGCGAGCTCGCCGACGGCGCGTTGGACCCGGTCGGTCACGCGGTGGCGTTACGAGATTTGGCGGTGCTCGAGGTCTTGTACGGGACCGGCGTGCGGGTCTCGGAATGCGTGGGATTGGATCATCACGACATCGATATCGAGCGCCGAATGGTCACGGTGCTCGGGAAGGGCTCCAAGATCCGTCGGATACCGCTCGGAGATCCGGCCGCGACGGCCTTGGCCGCGTGGACCAGCCAGGGTCGGCCCCTGTTGGCCAATCGTCAGACGCCGGTCAGCGCGGTATTCCTCAATCGTCTCGGCCGTCGGCTCGGTCCTCGGGATGCCCGACGCATCCTGGAACGCCATCCGTTGCCCGACGGACGGACCCTGCACCCTCATGCCCTCCGGCACGCGTACGCTACTCATCTGTTGGAAGGCGGAGCCGACCTGCGGACCGTGCAAGAACTGCTCGGACATGCAGACTTGGCAACGACTCAGATCTATACCCATCTCACCCGCGAGCGCCTCCGGGCGGTCTACGAATCGACGCATCCACGTGCCTGATCTAGAGACATCGAAAGCCGAGGTTGCGGCGATCGTCGCCGAGCTGTGGGGCCAGTATCAGGCCGATCCGTCCACCGACGCTCGTGA
>JANYLF010000019.1 GCA_025357995.1 Acidimicrobiia bacterium
GACGATCAGCTCCGACGTCGACGAGGCCGTACTGCGCGAGCTCTACCTCATTCCCTTCGAAGCGGCGGTCACCGAAGCCGATGCATGGGGAATCATGTCGGCGTACAACAGGCTCAACGGCACGTATTGCAGTGAGCACAAGTGGTTGCTCACGACCGTGCTGCGTGACGAGTGGGGCTTCGACGGCTTCGTGATCTCCGACTGGTTCGGCACCCACAGCACCGCGCCCGCCGCCAACGCGGGACTCGATCTTGAGATGCCGGGCCCTCCGCAGTGGTTCGGCACGTCGCTCGCCGACGCGGTAAAGAACGGCGCGGTCGAGCACTCAGTGGTCGAACACCAGGTCGAGCGGTTACGCGTTCTCGCCACGCGGACGGGCGCAATCGACGGCATCGGCAATGGCGAACCCGGATCGGTCGATGACCCCAGCCACCGAGCGCTCATTCGCGAAGCCGCCGCCGCGAGCTTTGTCTTGCTCCGCAACGACGGCGTGCTTCCACTCGACCGAACGGCGCTGACGTCGGTGGCGCTCATCGGCACCGCGGCCGATGCCACGTGGGTGATGGGCGGCGGCAGCGCGGCGCTGGATCCCCACCCATTGATCTCGCCGCGCGTGGGCCTCGCGGCCGCGCTCGATCCGTCCACCACGTTGACCTACTCGCGTGGACCGGCGGCCACCGACACCATTCCGGTGCTCAACGAGACCGCGCTCGACGATCGCATCGCGATGGAGGTGTTCGCGAGCCCCGACTGCACCGGCGAACCCGCGATCAGCACGTCGCTGCGCACCGGCCGGGCGATGTGGCTCGGTGAGATCAACGACGCTATCGATGCCCGCGCGTTTTCCGCGCGGCTGACCGGCACCGTGCGTGTGACCGAAACCGGCGAGTGGACGTTCGGGCTCACGAGCACCGCCGCGTGTCGCGTCACTCTCGACGGCGACGTCCTCATCGATGCGTGGGACGAGCGCGAACCGGGTGCGTCCTTCTTCGGCTTCGGGAGCAAGGAGACCCGCGCGACACGCACCCTCGCCGCGGACCAGGGCTACCCACTCGCGATCGAGTTCTCCGGCGGCTCGCCGGCGATGGTCAGCGGGTTCGAACTGGGCGCGGCGCCACCCACACCGACGACTGCGCTCGCCGATGCCGTCGCCGCGGCACGCGCGGCCGACGTCGCGATCGTCGTCGTCGGCACCGGACCCACGCTCGACACGGAAGGCAAGGACCGGCCGTCGATGGCGCTCCCAGGCGATCAGGACGAGATGGCGCGCGCGGTGGCCGCCGCGAATCCGCGCACGGTCGTGTGCGTGAACGCGGGATCGCCCGTGAATATGGACTGGGCGGACGAGCCCGCGGCAATCCTGCAGTGCTGGCTTCCCGGCGAGGAGTGGGGCAATGCGTTGGCCGATGTCCTGTTCGGCGATTCCGATCCGGGTGGTCGACTCCCGACCACATTCCCCGTGCGCGTCGAGGACTCTCCCGCGCACGCGTCGTACCCCGGCACGAACGGCCACGTCGCCTACACCGACGGACTGCTCATGGGCTACCGCGGCTACGACCGGGCCGGCACCGAGCCGCTTTTCTGCTTCGGTCACGGGCTCTCGTACACGACGTTCGACTACGGCGAAGTGCAGGTCGACCGCCGCACGGTGGCGATCGACATCTCCAACACCGGTCCGCGTTCAGGTACGGAAGTCGTGCAGTTGTACCTGCACCGACCCGACGCGCCGAAGACGCGACCCGAGCAGGAGCTCCGGAGATTCGCGAAAATTCCCCTCGCCGCCGGCGCCACCACCACCGTGAGGTTCGAACTCGACGACCGTTGCTTCTCCGAGTGGCACGAAGGGTGGCAGGAGATGCCCGGACCCTTCGAAGTGCGCATCGGCCGATCGTCCCGGGACATCAGGTCGATCGGCACGGTCGTCCCCTGACCGCATCGGCCTACGATGCGGATCCGTCCGCGTCGAGGGAGCGCCAATGGCAGTGACTGCGTATCTATTCATCGAGACCGAGGGCGGGAAGACCGCCGGAGTCGTCACTGCCGTCCGAGCTATCGACGGCGTGGTGAGTGCCGACGCCATCACCGGGCCGTCGGATGTGATCGCGCGGGTCGAGACCGCCGACATCGACGCGCTCGGTCGCATGGTGGTGAGTCAGATTCAAGCCGTCGACGGCATCACCCGCACCCAGACCTGCCCCGTCGTCAACCTCTAACGCCAACTTGCGTCAATTTCCCACCGTGGCGGTGGGAAATTGACGCAAGTTCGGAGGCGGGTCAGCGCTGACGGCCGGCGCGGGCAATGCGGCGCGTGTGACGTTCGATCGCGAGCTCGATAAGGCGGTCCAGCAATGCCGGGTAGGGCAGACCGCTGACCTCCCAGAGGCGGGGGTACATCGAAATCGGCGTGAACCCCGGAATCGTGTTGAGTTCGTTGACGAGGAACCCGCGCCCACCTTCGTCGTAGAAGAAGTCGACACGCGCCATGCCGTCGCAGCGACACGCCGCGAACGCGCGTAACGCGAGCGCACGCACCTCGGCGGTCGCCGATTCCGACAACGGCGCCGGCGCCAGCAACTCGGCCGACCCGTCCTCGTACTTGTCGGCGTACGAGTAGAACTCTGCGCTCGGGATCACCTCACCGGGCAGCGACGCCTCCGGATGCGACGATCCGAGCACCGCGACTTCGATCTCGCGGCCGACGATCGCGGCCTCGGCCAGGATCTCCTCGTCGTAGCTCAGCGCAACGTCGATCGCGGCGTCGAGCTCCGCCGCGTCGTGAGCCTTGCTCACGCCGACCGACGACCCCATGTTCGCGGGCTTCACGAAACACGGGAGTGCCAGCTCGTCGATCACTCGTGCGCGGAACGCGGCGAGATCCTGACCGTCACGGAACTCCAGGTACGCGCCCTGCGGCAGACCGGCCGCCGCGAACATCTGCTTCATCGCGCCCTTGTGCATGCCCACCGCGGAGCCGAGAACCCCAGCGCCCACGTACGGGAGGTCGGCGAGTTCGAGGAGACCCTGCACGGTGCCGTCCTCACCGAACGGACCGTGGAGTAACGGCACCACGACATCGACGTCGAGCCCGCGCCGTCCCGAGCTGGCGACGACCGCGCCCAACGATTCCAACTCGGGTCCCTCGACCGGGAACGCAGTAGGTAACGCGGCCGGACCCGCGGCAAGCAACGCCGCGGCAGCTTCGGCCGCGTGCCATTGACCGTCGGTGGTGATCGCGACGGGTACCACTTCGTAGCGCTCGGGGTCGAGTGCCTTCGCCACCGCCACGGCGGTCACGCGCGACACGTCGTGCTCCGCGGACCGACCGCCGAAGATCAGCATCACGCGCGTGCGCCGCGTCGCGTCTGAAGTCATGTCACGACCTGCAACACCGCGCGTATCCCGAGGCCCATCACGAACAGACCACCCAGTCCGTAGAGCAACTCGAGTCGGCCGCGCATCTGCCTACGGTAGGCGTACAAAAGACCGACAGTGATGAAGATGACGAAGCCATAGAACATGTGGAAGCGGGGCACAGCCTTCGCGTACGCCTTATCGCCCGCAACGAGCGCCACGCCGAGCGCAACCTGCATGAGAATCGCGACCTCCGCGATCGCGGTCACGATCCAAACTGGCTTCCCCCGCAAGTGCTTCCACTTCCAGGCCGCGAGGCAGTACAGCCCCGCGAGGCCGTTCACCACGATCGAGACGTAGCCCCAGAACCGATGGATCTTGAAGACCGTCTCCAACGGAGGCCCTAGAGCACCGCGTCGTCCGCCGCGCCCGGGGCGAACGCGAAGTCCGCCCCGTCGCCGCGCAACAACTGCTTGAGGATCTTGCCCGCCGGGTTCCGAGGCAACGGCTCGTCTCGGAACTCCACGTACTCCGGCACCTTGAAGGACGCGAGCCGTGCCAAACAGTGCGCTTGGATCTCGGCCTCCGTCACCGACGAACCGGCGCGTCGCTGCACGACCGCCTTGACCTCTTCGCCGAGCGTGCGGTGCGGCACGCCCACGAGCGCGGCATCGAGCACGTCGGGGTGCTCGAAGAGGATGTGCTCGACCTCCACGCAGTACACGTTCTCACCGGCGCGAATGATCATGTCTTTCGCGCGGTCGACGAGATACACGAACCCATCGTCGTCGATGCGCGCGATGTCACCGGTACGGAACCAACCGCCGGGCAGGAATACCGCCTCGGTCGCGTCGGGGCGATTCCAATAGCCTCGCATCATGATGGTGGGACCGCGCAACGCCAACTCGCCGGTCGCACCAACCGGCTGCGGGTTACCGTCGTCGTCGACGACCATCGCTTCGACAGTGGGTACCGGTCGCCCTACCGAATCCGGACGCGCGAAGTAGTCGTCGCCCGAGATCGCGGTGGCCACCGACGCACTCTCGGTGAGGCCGTACGCGGTCGACAACGAATCGCGCACGTGCGGGAACGCGGTCTTGATCCGCTCCACCAACTCGGGCGCCGCGGGCGCCCCGCCATAGCCGATTCGGGTGACCGAGGTGAGGTCGTAGTCGGTGAAGTTGTCGGCCTCGACGATGCGCCACATCACCGTGGGCACGCCGCCGATCGAGCTGACCTTCTCGCGTTCGATGGTGGCCATCGCTTGATCGGCGTCGAACCGTCCGGGTGGCATGAGCACGAGCTTCGAACCGCTTGCGTAGGCCACGATCATCGTGGAACACGTTCCGGTTACATGAAAGAGCGGCACGATGAGCAACGCGGCCGCTTGGTGTTCGGTCCGCTGCTCGCCTTTGCCGAGCGCCGCCGACGCCTGGCTGCTCAACGCCAGGTTCATGAGGTTGGCCAACGCCTGGCGATGGGTAATCGTGGCACCCTTGGGCTTGCCCGTGGTGCCCGACGTATAGAGGATTGCGAGCACGTCGTCTTCCTCGACCTCCACGTCGAGGAGTGTCCCGGGATCCTCCGGAGCAAAGAGATGGTCCGCCGGACGGCCCGCGCCGTCGACGGCTTCGAGGTCGATCACGAAGACGTGTTCGAGCGAGGGGATCGTCTCGACGATGTCGCGCACGATGGCCCAGCGCTTCGGGTCACAGAACAACACCTTGGCGCCCGAGTCGCGGAGCGCGAAGTCGAGCTCCTCGGCCTTCCACCACGCGTTGAGCGGCACCGCGGCCGCGCCCATACCCGCGCACGCCCAGAACATCACCAACCACTCGATGGTGTTCGCGGTCAAGACGGCGACCCGGTCGCCGCGCTCGACGCCGAGCTCGCGCAAGGTGACCGCCGCGCGCCGGGCCATCGCGTTGTGCTCACCGAACGTGAGGCGACGGTCGCCCTGGACGACCCAGTCGACGTCGGCACGGGCGTCGCCGAATGCGAGCAAGTCGCGCATCGACGTGAACCGCGACTTGTAGACCTGCAAGGGAACACCGAGCACGTCCTCGACGACGATCTCGTACTGGCCGCCTGGCCCGACGAGATCCTCGAGACTGGGCGCGTCACTCACGCCGGCGCGTCCTCGTGCTGCACGACGTCGAACTGCCACAGCTCCGCGCCCGTGCTCACGGGTCCGTCGCCCGTATGTTGCTTGTGGCCTTCGCCGAATGCCGCGCTCGCCATCCAGGCTTGGAAATCTTCCTCCGAACGCCAGCGCGTGTAGACGAGGAAGGTGTCCTTGTCGTCGCTCGAACGCAAGAGTTCGAACATCTCGAAGCCCGCCGCCTTGCTCACTTCGCCCGCGCGTGCCGCGAACCGCTCGACGAGCACATCGGCGCGTTCGGCGGGCACGGTGATGGCATTGATCTTGACCACACTCACGTGATTCCCCTTCTTGGCCTTGCGGCCGGTCGCGGCCGGGTGAGGTTACCGGCGGTGCGTCGAAGGGTCCGATCCGTGGTCTCAGGCCTCGGCGGCGGCCTTGATGTTGGCGATCGTCGTGCCGATCCCTTCCACCACCATCTCGTAGCGGCCCTCGAAATTGGCCGGCGAGCCGTCGACGTTGATCAGCGGCGCGTTGAACGACTCGGTCAACGTGGTGCCGGCACCGTTCGACAGGAGTTCGAACCGCCATTGCGTCTGTACCGGCGACCCGCGCTGCGCGAGGAACTCGAACACCGAACCCGGCTCGCTCGCGACCACCTCGCACGGGACATCCCACTCAAAGTCGCCGATCTTGTTGTACCCGTGGAAGTGGGCGCCGACCTCGGGACCACTTGCGCCGTCGACCCATTCCGCCCGTACGCACTCGGGACTCCACTCGCCCATGCGGGTGACGTCGGAGAGGAGATTCCACACCACCTCGGGGGCGGCATTGATGTCGATCGACGCGGATGATGTCTCAGGGAAGCTCGTCATAGCGGGAACGTAGCCGCGAGTTGCTACCGGCCGCGGACGCGAACACCATCGCTACGCAGACTCACCTTCAAGTCCGTGCAGTCAAGTTCGTCGTCGTCCGTGACATCGATCTCGGTGACGTCGACGGCCCCAGTACCCACGAACACGCGAGCCTGCCACCCACCGACGACCTTGCGGAAGCCGCCGAACGGTTGCCGATGCCACTGACCACGATAGAGCCTCGCAATTACGGCGGCTCGGTCCTCGATGAGCAAGACCGTCGGAGGGCTCGATCCCGGCTCGCAGGACAGATCGACCATCCGCGTGCTCGGCGCCAGTTCGTGGATCACCTGCGCGAAGTGCTTCGCGACGGATTGCTCGTCGCTGGAATCGACGGCGACCACAATCAACACGATCGCAATCCCGGTGACGACGATGAAAACCGCGACAAGCACAGTCCATGCGCAGCCGTTGTGCTTGCGCAGCGCCGAGATCGTCGGATCGTCCGCGTTCACGGCGGGCCGCCCGCGACCGTCAGTCTTCGTCGCGGAGGAATTGCTCGATCTCGCGGGCGAGGTCGTCGCCCGACGGCAGGTCCTCGGGACCCGTCGCCTCTTCGATCTGGCGCACGAGCGCCGCCACGTCGGGCCGCTCCGCCAATCCCGACTCGACCTGCTCGTTGTATTCGGCCGTCTGATCGTCGAGCCCGGCGAGGTCGACGGTCATGCGGGTCAACTCCGCCAGCCGCGCGAGCAACGCCCGGATGGCCGGCGGCGACGGTGTCCCCGCCACGTAATGCGGCACTTGGGCCCACAAGCCGACGGTCGGGATGTCGGCCGCGCCCAGCGCCACTTGCAAGACCGTTTGGATTCCGGTGGGGCCGAGATAGTCGGCGCGCAGTGCGCCGGACTCCTGGGCCAACGATCGGCTCGACGCAGTGGCCAACACCGAGATCGGCCGACGGTGTGAGACTGGCGACGGCATTCCGCCGAGGCTCACCGCCTCCCGGACGCCCACCGAAGACGCGAACTCGACGAGCTCGGTCGCGACATCGCGCCAGCGCACCGACGGCTCGGGGCCGGTCACGAGCAACACGTCTCGACCCGCGACGCCGGCCACCAACTCGATCGTGGGCCAATGCACGCGCCGCGTTTCACCGTCGATGAGGCTCACCGTCGGGCGGGTTTGTTGGAGATCCACGTACTCCGCGAGATCGAGGTTCGCGCACGTGCGCGACGACTGGAGTTGCGTGCCGAGGACCGCGGCTGCGCCCGCGCCCGCGAGCCCGCCGTCGACCCAGCCGGTGAACGAGATCACCATGACCGGATTCTTCAACTCGGGCATCTGCACGATCTCCAGCACCCGAACACCATACGGCCGGGCACCGATAGAGTCGGAACCCGTGCGATTCGGAGTACACACCGGCCTGCAGAACACGAGCATCGCAGAGCTGCAATCGCTCTGGCGCCGCATCGAAGCGCACGGATTCGAATGGATCTCGATCTGGGATCACTTCTACTCCGCCGACGCCACCGGCAACCCGCACGGCCTCGAGGCCGTCGCGAGCCATGCCGCGCTCGCGGCCACCACCGAGACCGTTCGCTGCGGCAGCCTCGTCTATTCCGTCGGCTACCGCCACCCCGCCGTCATCGCCAACGCCATGGCCACACTCGATCAGATTGCGAACGGTCGCATCACCCTCGGGCTCGGCGGCGGGTGGATGGCCAACGAGTACGAGGTGTACGGGATGCCGTTCCCGTCGGCGGGAGTGCGGCTCCGGCAGGTGAACGAAGCAATCCAATGCGTGCGCGGCTTGCTCACCGAGCAGTACACGAACTTCGACGGAGAGTTCTTCACCATGCATGACGCCCAGTGCGAACCGAAGCCGGTGCAGGAACGGTTGCCGATCTGGATCGGCGGCGGCGGCGAGAAGGTCACGTTGCGTATTGCCGCGCACCACGCCGACGGTTGGAATGTTCCGTTCATCGCGCCCGACGCGTTCGCGCACAAGGTCGGGGTGCTCCACGAGCATTGCGACGCCGCCGGTCGCGACCCCGCGACCATCGAGCGCGCAATCAACGTTGGCATCGCGATGCGCGACGGTGACCTCGAAGCGCAGTTCGGTGCGATGGCCAACTACGTGAGCCCGGGCGTGCTGCAAGGTGGCGTCCAGGAAATCGTCGACCGCGTCGGCGCGTACCGTGACGCCGGTGCCGATTGGCTCATCCTCGCGATGCGGGCACCGTTCGATCTCGACGGCCTCGACATGTTCGCGACCGAGGTCCTCCCCCACCTCTCGTGACCAACCAAGAGCGAGAATGACGGCGCACGACCTCAGGCTCGACGCGCTCACGCGGGAGTGGGTGGCGATTGTCGCGGCGCGCCAAGACCGTCCGAATCAACCGGTCGACCGGTGTCCGTTCTGTGTGGGCGGACTCGAGGCACCCGAGCCGTACACGGTGCGGGCATTCCCGAACCGATGGCCGCCGCTCGTGCCCGGTCCCGCGGTCGATCTCCACGCCATCGAACGGGATGGGCCGGCTGACACCCGGGCCTTGCTGACCGCACCCGCCCGCGGCGCGGCGGAGGTGGTGCTGTACACGTCGGAACACGTTGGGTCACTCGCGACCGTTGGCGTAACCGGCGTGCGTGCGGTCATCGACCTGTGGGCCGAGCGCACCGAGGCGCTCCTCGCACGTGAAGAGATCCGATACGTCCTCGTCTTCGAAAATCGCGGCGCGGAGGTGGGCGCCACCATTTCGCATCCCCACGGTCAGATCTACGGGTTCCCCGCAGTCCCGCCGCTCCCGAGGCGCGAGGCCGACGTCGCCACACAACACGGTTGTCCGCTCTGTGTGTTGGTGCCGACGGAGGTGGACGCACGCGCCCGCATTGTCCATGACGACGGGGAATGGGTCACGCACGTTCCGTTTGCGGCCGGTCATCCGTTCGCCACGTTGCTGGCGCCCCGCTCGCACACCGAAGATCTCGCGTCACTCGACGACGCTCAGCGCGACGCTCTCGCGGTCGCGCTCGTCGACATCGTCGGCCGCTACGACCGCATCTACGACGAGCCGCTGCCATACCTCATGTGGATTCATCAGGGCGTGCATGTGCATGTGCATTTCGCACCCATGCACCGCGCGCCGGGCGTGCTCCGCTACGTCGCGTCGGCCGAGGTCGGCAGCGCGATGTTGTCGAACCCGCTCAGCCCCGAGTCCGCGGCCGAACAACTCCGCCGCGCCTGAGCGCACTCAGCTGGTGAATCCGGGGCGGGTCTTCTTGCTGCCGAATGCGCTGGCAAGATCCGCGTCGGCGAATGCACCGGGGACGGTGCCGTCGACCGCGTAGCGGTAGAGCGCCGTACGGAAGATTCCGCTCAGCGCGTTGACGACAACGATCGTGGCGAGGAAGAGCATCACGGCGAGCGCCACCAACGGAACCGCTATGACCACGGTGCCCGAGGCGACTCCCGCGAAGCCGATCCCGAAGGCCACGAGCATCGGGACGATCGCGAGGAAACCGATGCCCATCTGGGCGATGATGTTCTCGCCCCACGTGCTCTTCAGCAACGTGCCCGACCGTTTGAGCGCCGTCACCGGTCCGACGTTCTCGAACACGATGATCGGCACCGTCAAGAAGGTGAGCACCGACCAGGCGGCACCGAGGACAGTGCCGATGATCCGGCCGATGAGTCCGAACCGCTGCTCGATCGCCTGGATGACGTAGCTGACCGTCGCGCTCATGACCGCCCACGGCATCAACTTCGAGAGACGCGACGACGCGATGTTCATACCCTGACCCACGGTGGTGGACCGTCCCTCGAGGACCTCGTTCGCCGAACCGACGAGCCCCGCGAGGAAGTAGGTCTGAATGAACGCGAGTCCGAGGTACGCGACGACGCCGATCACGTAGGTCGCAACGTTGGCCGTGTACTGGGTGTGTCCCGAGATGTCGGTGCTCCTTCCCTTGGTGGCCCATCCGAGCACCGCGAGCACGACGAAGAGGCCGAGCGACGCGAGCGCAGAGATGATCGGGAAGAGCGCGAGCGAACGATCCGATTTCAGAACCGTCCAGCTCGCCTTCGCGAGGGCGATGGTGCGTTGGAATCGAGACATGCCGTCAGTATCGTCCGATCGCTCCCAAAGTTGAAGTCATCAGAAAGATTGCTCGTACGCTCGCCAATGTGGGTGTCGTGCGGGCTCCGGGCCGGGTCAATCTCATCGGTGAACACACCGACTATTCGGACGGTTTCTGTCTCCCTGTCGCCATCGATCGCGAATGTCGGATCAGCTCCACGCCCAATGGATCACCGACCATCTCTGCCCGATCCGCCCAACTCGCCGGCCCGGTGACCGTCTCGGCGACGGATGGCGCGCCCACTGCGAGCTCTGCGCCATGGGGCTCGTTCGTCGGCGCGACGGTGCGCGTCCTGCGCGCGCGGGGCCACGACATCGCGGGGGCGGACCTCACGATCGACAGCTCCGTGCCCGCCGGGTCGGGGTTGTCGTCGTCCTCGGCGCTCTCGATCGCGCTCGTGC
>JANYLF010000025.1 GCA_025357995.1 Acidimicrobiia bacterium
GGGCCACCGAGGGTCAGCGCCCGCACGGCATCGATGACCGCGGTCACCGGTTGATGATTGGCGAACGCCTGCAACCAGCCCGGCATCGTGTGGACCGGCACGAACGCGGCGGACGCGAAGACGAGTACCGCCACGATAGGGAAAAACGCGGCCTGCGCCGTCTCTGCATTGGGGGCGATGAGGCCGAGGAGTGCCGACAGCCACGACAACGCGTAGGAGAAGAAGAGCACGATCCCGAGCGCGCCGATCAGCCCGAGCGCGCCCGCGTGATAGTGGAAGCCGACCAGAAACCCCATCGCGGTCATCACGATGACCACGAACACGTTTCGCACGAGATCCGCGGTCGTGCGCCCCACGAGCACTGCGGAGCGCGCCATTGGCAACGATCGAAATCGCTCGATCAACCCTGCCTGCAAGTCCTCCGCGAGACCCACACCGGTGTTGAGCGCGCCGAACGTGACCGACTGCACCCACACTCCCGCCATGAGGAAGTCGACGTAGGGCACGCCCGGGATGTGGATCGCGCCACCGAACACGTAGCGGAACATCAACACGAAGATGATCGGCTGCACTGTCGAGAACACCATGAGTTCGGGGTTGCGGGTGAGGCGCAGCAGATTGCGCCACGTCATGGTGAGCGCGTCGCTCACCACCCCACCGAGCTTGGGCCGCGCCTCGCGTGCGAGCGTGGCCGGATCGATCGTGGCTGGATCGATCATGGCCGTATCGATCGTGGTCGAATCCACCGTGGTCGGGGTCATACCGTCACCTCTGCATCGGACTCGGACACGGACTCCGCGGTATGTCCGGTGAGTTCGAGGAACACATCGTCGAGGGTGGGCTCGCGCACATCCACTCCCTCGACCGCAATGCCGGCGGCGTCGAGCGCGCGGACGGCCGCGACGACCGCGCGACTGCCGTCGGCAACTTGGATCGCCACGCCGTTCGCAGTGTCGGCCAACGTCGGAGTGCCGACCGACGAGAGCGCGGCGCGCGTGCGGTCCACGTCGTCGAGCGCGACCGAGACCTCGATGTGTGTCGAACCGATGCGGCCCTTGAGCTCCGACGCGGTACCTTCCGCAATCACGCGACCGTGATCGATGACCACGATCTGATCTGCAAGCCGGTCGGCTTCTTCGAGGTACTGCGTGGTGAGCAACACGGTGGTGCCGTCGGCGACAAGCTCACCGATGATCGCCCAGAGATCGAGGCGCGACCCGGGGTCGAGCCCCGTCGTCGGCTCATCGAGGAAGAGCACCGGCGGACGATGCACCAACGCGGCGGCGAGGTCGAGCCGGCGGCGCATGCCTCCGGAGTACGTCTTGAGCGACCGATCCCCGGCGTCGCTGAGGCCGAACCGGCCAAGCAACTCGTCGGCACGCGCGGCGGCTTCGCGCTTTGGCAGGTGACACAACCGACCGACGAGACGCAGATTCTCTCGACCGGTCAAGACTTCGTCGACGGCGGCGTACTGCCCGGCCAGCCCTATGCGCAGGCGCACCGACTCGGGGTACTGCGCGACGTCGATACCGAGCACGGACGCGCGCCCGTGTTCGACCGGAAGAATCGTGGTGAGGATGCGCACCGCGGTGGTCTTGCCCGCGCCGTTCGGACCCAACAGGCCGAGCACGGTCCCCGCCTCGACCGCAAAGGACACGCCATCGAGCGCGACGACCTCGCCGAACTGTTTCCGGACGTCTTCCACCACAATCGTCGGATCGCTCATGCCGGAGATGATGGCACACATCACTTGAAGAGTTCAAGTATTTGATTGTTCAACCGTTGAGTATGCCAACGGGGCGGCTACGCTGGGTCGATGGCGCGCAAGGCACAGATCGCGGAGGAGACCTGGGCGGCGTTCAGCCAGGTGATGACCACGTTCAAACACTCCTTCCTCGACATCTCTCGCCACCTGGATCTCACGCCCGGGGAACTCCAAGCGCTCAAGGCGCTCGACCCTGATCACCCCCAGCCGATGGGCGCGCTCGCCGGCGAGCTGCGCTGTGATGCGTCGAACATCACCTGGCTCGCCGATCGCCTGGAAGCGCGTGGCCTCGTCGAACGTCACACCGCGCCGGCGGACCGGCGCGTCAAGACCCTCGCGCTCACCGAGGCCGGCCGCGCGGTGCGCGTCCAGATCGCGGAGCACTTCCGCACTCCCCCTCCGGAGTTGCTCGCACTGCCGGTGCACGAACTGCGCGCGCTGCGCCACCTGTTGCACAAGTGCATCGAGGAACCACTTCCCCCGACCAAAGAGGCAACGCAGTAATGCAGATGCATCAAACCATGATGGGATTCCGGCACGACCCGGACGCCGTGCGCGGAAAGCAGGTGGAGCGCGCGCTGATCCGGCGAGTCGCCGGCATGACCCGCCCGTATCGCAAGGCATTGATCGGGTTCTTGATCACCGTCGTGGTGCTCGCCGGAATCGGCGTCGTCCCAGCGTTCCTCTTCAAGGTCCTCGTCGACGACGCCCTCGGTTCCAAGGACAAACAGCTCGTGCTCGAACTCGCGACGGCGTTCGTCGGGGTGGCGTTTGCCAACGCCGCGCTCGGCGTCCTCCAGCGGTGGTACTCCGCCACGGTCGGAGAGGGCCTGATCTACGACATGCGGGTCGCGTTGTTCGATCACGTCCAACGTCTTCCCATTTCGTTCTTCACACGCGTGCAGACCGGCGCGCTCATGAGCCGAATGAACGGAGATGTCGTCGGGGCCCAACAGGCGGTGACGAACACGATCGGCACGGTCGTCCAGAACATCATCACGCTTGCCATCACCCTCTCCGTGATGTTCACACTCGAGTGGCGGCTGACCCTGCTGACCCTCGTCGCGCTGCCCGCGTTCATCGTCCCCGCCCGCCGGATCGGTCGGAAGCTCCAGGTGATCACGCGCGACGGCTTCATGGTCAACGCGTCCATGAGCAACACGATCGCCGAACGCTTCAACGTCGCCGGCGCGCTCGTCGTGAAGCTCTTTGGTCGCCAGGATCGGGAGCGCGACGAATTCGCGATTCGCGCCGCGCAGGTTCGTGACATCGGCGTCGGGTCCGCGATGTACACGCGCCTCCTGATGGTGGCGCTCGGCTTCGTCGCCGCGGTCGGGACGGCCATCGTGTACTTCGTCGGCGGCCGGATGGTGATCGACCGCACGATCTCGATCGGAACCCTCGTCGCGCTGACCCTGCTGGTCTCACAGATCTATCAACCGCTCACCCAGCTCACCAACGCTCGCGTCGATGTGCTCACCGCGCTCGTGAGCTTCGAGCGCGTGTTCGAAGTGCTCGACTTCCCCGCCCTCGTGGCCGAGAAGCCCGGCGCCTACGACCTCATCGAGCCGACCGGCCGCATCGAGATCGACCACGTCTGGTTCCGCCACCCGGCACCCGCCGTGAGCTCCCTGCCATCGCTCGAGGAAGGGATGCCCGAGCTCGAAACCGAACCCAGTGATTGGATCCTGCGCGAAGTGAGCCTGACCGTGGAGCCGGGTGAGCTGGTCGCGCTGGTCGGCCCGTCCGGCGCAGGGAAGACCACCACCGCGATGCTGATCCCGCGGATCGCCGACGTGGAACAAGGGGCCGTTCGCCTCGATGGCCACGATGTCCGCGATCTCACGCTCTCGTCGATCGGCGACGCCGTCGGCTTCGTCATGCAGGACCCGCACCTCTTCCACGACACCATCCGCGCGAACCTGCGCTACGCAAAACCCGATGCCACGGACGCGGAACTCGTTGCGGCGTGTCGCGCGGCACGCATTCACGACCAGATCGCAACCCTTCCCGATGGTTACGACACCATCGTCGGCGAGCGCGGATATCGGATGTCCGGCGGCGAAAAGCAGCGGCTGGCAATCGCGCGCGTGTTGCTCAAGCAACCGGCAATCGTCATTCTCGACGAAGCGACGTCACACCTGGACTCCGAGTCCGAATCCGCGATCCAGCGCGCGCTCGACGCGGCCTTGAGCGGCCGAACCGCCATCGTGATCGCGCACCGCTTGTCGACGATCATGAACGCGGATCGCATCCTCGTACTCGACAACGGTGAAGTAGTGGAAACCGGTACGCACGAGATGTTGCTCGCGCGCGGTGGGCTCTACGCCGACCTGTACCGGACACAACTCGATCGCGAAACCGCCCATGAAGGCGACGATCACCCAGCCGGCGAGCCGCTTCCGCGAGCCGCCGAATCGGCGTGATCTCTCCCTGACCCGGAGGCGTCACCGTCTCGCCGGTACCATCGGGAACCCGATCCGACCCGAATGGCGTTCACGATCGAATGGCCGATCCCGAAATTCTTCCCTCGTCCCGCCGGCGCGTGGCGCGCACCGAGCGGACCGAGCGGCGGCGGCGCCTCCGGCGGATCGCCAGCTCCGTTAGCGCCGGTGCCGTCGTCATCGCTGCGATTGCGGTTGCGCTCGTGCTCACCAACGTCCTGCACATTCCCGGGAGTGACAACGCTCATACCACCGTGGCCGCTCCGGCACATTCGAGTCCGACCAGCACCACTCGTCCGCGCCGGACGATCGTTCACCGAGCACTCACCCCCGACCAACCGCTACGGCTGTGGATCGCTGGCGACTCTCTCGCCGGATCGATCGGTCCGTCGCTCGGTGACCTAACCGCCAACACCGGCGTGGTGCAACCGCAGTACGACTCGCGCGTCTCGAGCGGCCTGCTCAACCCGAACTTCTTCAACTGGCCGAAGGAAGCTGCGACGCAACTCGCGCTCGTCGATCCCGAGGTCGTCGTGTTCGTGGTCGGCACGAACGATGGCGTCGTGTGGAGCGCAAACCGCGCCGACGACTACCGCCTTCGCACCGAGGCCATGATGCGCGAACTCGTCGGCACGAAACATCGACAGGTCTACTGGGTGGGCGCGCCCGTCGCGAAGGCGAAGAGTCTCGAAGCCGGGGTGCTCAACGTGAACCTGATCGCCCGCGCCGCGGCACACGCAGTTCACGGCGTGACCTACGTGGACGCCCACGCGCTCTTCGACGACGACCAAGGCCACTACCAACAGACCTTCGTCGACGATCTCGGTCACCGTCAGGTCATGCGCGCCGACGACGGCGTGCACTTCTCGGTGGCGGGTGCCGACTACATCAGCCGCGCGATCTTCGCCCTGTTCGACACGGAGTGGCGGGTCACCGCGCAATCGGTTCCGGGCGCGGCCAAGCGGGTGCTCGAAACGAAGGGATCGACGCAGGTACCGGGCACGCACAAGGATGTGGGTTCGCAGGTGAGCAACCCACCGACCTCGACCACGCGTCCGGTGTCCTCCGGCTCGAGCAGTACGTCGACGTCGTCGAGTTCGTCGACCACCAGCTCCAGCTCGACGACGACTTCCAGCTCGAACCCCGGCCCGTAGGCCGACCGGACGAGCCTCGCGTCGACCCTCGCTTGGGATTGGCCCGGAGGTGCGTCGGTAGGCTCCCTGGCCATGACTGACACGCAAGCAGCCGCGGTCG
>JANYLF010000074.1 GCA_025357995.1 Acidimicrobiia bacterium
TGCTTGTAGCCACCGAACGGTGCGAGCGGGTTGAACTGCGGGCCGTTGATGTCGACCTGACCCGTCTCGAGCCGCCGCGCCACCGCGATCGCCCGGTCCTTGTCGGCCGAGTACACCCCACCGCTGAGCCCGTAAATGGAGTCGTTGGCAATGCGGACGGCGTCGTCCTCGTCCTCGTAGGCGATGATCGACAGCACCGGGCCGAAGATCTCCTCTTGGGCGATCGTCATGTTGTTGGTGACGTCGGCGAAGACCGTCGGCTTGACGAAGAAGCCGTGCTCGAGGCCTTCCGGCTGCTCAGTGCCACCAGTGACGAGCGTGGCACCCTCCGCGATGCCCTTCTCGATGTAGGCGCGCACGCTCTCCTGTTGCGCCTTGGACACCATCGGGCCGAGTTGGATGCTCGGGTCCATCGGATCGCCGGGAACGTAGGACTCGGCGACCTCCTTGGCCTTGGCGACGAACTCGTCCTTGCGGCTGGCGGGCACGAGCATCCGAGTCCACGCGATACACGTCTGGCCGCCGTTGAGGTAACACGACTGCAGCCCGGCCCGCACCGCTTCCTCGGCCGGCGCGTCGTCGAGCACCACGAACGGCGACTTGCCACCGAGTTCGAGTGCGACTTGCTTCACTTGCTGCGATGCCAACTCCATGATGCGCTTGCCCGCGCGCGTGGACCCGGTGAAGGACACCATCGCGACGTCCGGATGCGTGACGATCGCCTCGCCCAACACCCGACCCGCGCCGCTGACGAGGTTGAAGACGCCCTTCGGCAGCTCGATCTCGTCGACGATGTCGGCCAGGATGTACGCGCTGAGCGGCGCGACTTGGCTCGGCTTCAACACGATCGTGCAGCCCGCCGCGAGCGCCGGCGCGACCTTGGCGATCACCTGGTGCAGTGGGTAGTTCCATGGCGTGATGCAGCCCACGACGCCGACGGGCTCGCGCACGATCATCGAGCTGCCGATCTGCTCCTCGAACGGGAACTCCTGCGCAATTTGCACGTAGGAGCCGGCCATCATCCCCGGCAACCCGGCCTGGGCGATCTGACTGATGATGTACGGCGTACCGACCTCGGCCGTGACGCACGTGGCGATCTCCTCCATCCGGGCTTGGAGGCCCTCGGAGAGGCGCTGGATGTACTTGGCGCGCTCGTTCGGCGACGTTGCGGCCCAGCCCGCCTGCGCGGCCTTCGCGGCAGCAACCGCCTTCCCGACATCCTCAACGGTGCCGTCGGCAATGGTGCCGATGACCGCTTCGGTCGTGGCGTTGATGACTTCGATGGTGCCGGTGCCGGTGGATGCGATCCACTCACCGTCGATGTAGAGCTTCGTGCGGTCCTGCATGGAGGAACTCCCGGGTTCGAGAAGGGGGTGAAACGGCGGTCGGCAATCTACCCCCCGATCCGACTCCGCAGCACGCCCGGTAGCCCGCGCGCCGTGAGCGGTGGGTGAGCAGCTCGATAGCCTGCGCGCCAATGGCGAGCACCGGAACCGACCCGTTCGGCGAGACCGAGGACCAGTTGGCCCTGCGGGAGTTGGCGCGTGGCGTGGCCGAACGGTCCTTGGAGCCGATGGCCCGCGCCGGCGACGAGACCGAGACGTTCCCCCAACACGCTTGGGATGCCATCCGTGCTGCGGACTTGTTCGGCATCACCATCGGTGAGACGTACGGCGGCATGGGGCTCGGCGACATCGAGGCGGCGATCGTGCTCGAAGAACTTGCCCGCGCCGACGTCTCGGCCGCGATCCTCGCCCAGCTCACGTTCAACGGTCCGCCGCGTGCCATCGAACACCTCGGCTCCGACGCGCTGAAAGACCGGTGGTTGCCGACGGCCGCGGCGGGCGACGCCCTGTTCTGCATCGGCATCTCGGAAACCGAAGCGGGATCGGCCGTCGGGCATATGCGCGCCCGCCTCACCCCCGACGGTAACGGCTACCGCCTCAACGCGTACAAGAACTATGTGACCGGCGGGCACAAGTCTCGTGTGTGTCTCGTGTGGTGCCGCTTCCCGGGAAGTGAGGGAACGAAAGGCATCGGCGCGGTCATCGTCGACCTCGAAGCCGACGGTGTGAGCATCGCCGGCACGCACGAGAAGATGGGGCTGCGCGCCACGAGCGAGGCGGAACTCGCCTTCGACGACGTGCGCATCGAACCGGGCGACGTTCTGCTCGCAGGCGAACCGGATTCCAACGCGGCCTTCCGCACGCTGATCGGCCACATCAATCACGAACGGTGCGGCAACGCCGCGATGTGCGTGGGTGCCGCGCAAGGCGCGCTCGAATACGCGATCATGTACATGAACGATCGCGTCATCGGCGGACGTCCGCTCGCCGATCTCCAGGGGCTCCAGTGGAAGATCGCCGACATGGGCACGCAGCTCGAAGGCGCGCGTCTCCTGTTGAAGCGCGCGGTGCATCTCGCGGGCCAACACGGCACTCCACCGGCACTCGAAACCGCGATGGCGAAGTCCGCCGCGAACCTCGCGGCCAAGTTCGTGTGCGACGAAGCAATCCAACTCCTCGGCGGATACGGCTACTCACGCGAGTACCCCGTCGAGCGCGTCTACCGCGACATCCGCGGCCTCTGCATCGGCGCGGGAACGGTAGAGATCCAGAAGAACTTCATTGGCGGCAATCTCCTGCGCGGCGCCACGCCGAGCGGACACGCGTGGAAGAACGCACCGCGCTGAACGCATGACCGTGCGGCCCACGTATCGCCATCCCCGCGCGACCGAGTACCGCGCGACCGGTGGGCCGTGGGATGTACCGACGCTTCCTCACGTGGCGGGCACCGCCTCCGGCCTCGCCGGTGGGCTCCGGGCGCTCGGCATTCGGCGCGGCGACGTGGTGGCCTGGCACGCGCCCAACTGGCCCGAGGTCGTCGACCTGTACCGCGCGTGCTGGCAACTCGGCGCGATCGCGGCGCCGATTCATCACCAGGCGAGCGCCACCGAAGTGTCGCGTCTGGTCACCACGTTGGGACCGAGTCTCTTTCTCGCGCGTGACGAGTTGCGCGCGCGCGTGACATCGCTCGCGAACGGCCCCGTGTATCCCAACATTCATGCACGGCCGTCGGATCTGGCGGTCGTGTTGTGGACGGGCGGATCGGAAGGTGAGCCGAAAGGCGTGTTGCACACGCACCGCGGGCTCGCGCACAAGGCACGCACGATGGCGCGCGTCCACGGGCTCACCGCGACGGACACCGTCTTGATGCCCGCCCCACTCGCGCACATCTCCGGCCTTCTCAACGGCGTGCTCGTCCCCGGTGCGGCCGGAATGCGCACCGTGCTCATGGAGCGATGGGACCCGGAACACGCGCTTGAGTTGATCAGCGGTGAACACATCACATTCATGATCGGACCGCCGACCTTCTTCGTGGGACTCATGGGCGCGTCCGGATTCACCCCGGCGCGCGTCTCGTCATTGCGGCTGGTGTCGTCCGGCGGCGCGGGAGTGACGCCCGCGTTCGTATCGGACGCGTCCGCGCGACTCGACGCGGTTGTGAAACGCGCGTACGGATCCACGGAAGCGCCCACAGTCACCACGTCGACCGCGTTCGATCCCTCTGCGCGCGCGGCTACCACCGATGGGCGCGTCGTTGGCGCGGCAGAACTCCGCATCGCGCCCGACGGTGAGCTGCTCGTGCAAGGCCCCGAACTCTTCGCCGGCTACCTCGACCCCGAACAGACGCGCGGCGCGGTCA
>JANYLF010000107.1 GCA_025357995.1 Acidimicrobiia bacterium
CTGCTCCGCAGTTTGCGCCCACGCGACGTGGTGGGGGTCGTCGACCTCGACGATCTGCGCGGCATCAACGCGCGTTCTGGACATCACGGTGGTGACGCCGCGATCCGATCGGTCGCGCGCTACTTGTCGGAGACGGTGCGCCAGGCCGACTCGGTGGCCCGACTCGGCGGCGACGAGTTCGTGGTGGTCTTGCGTGACGTCGGTGACGAGGCGTTCGGATTGATCGATCGCATCGTCGGTGACTGGAATGTCAACAATCCGGAGGCGACCTTCAGCGCGGGTGCCGCGGTGTATGTCGGCGGAGACCCCGAGGTCACACTCCGGTCGGCCGACGACGCCCTGTTCCACGCGAAGCGTGGTGGCCGAGCGCGTGCGCAGCTCGCGCCGCATCATCCCGCGGCACCGCCGGATGCCGTGCAAGATGCATCGGGATTCTGAGCGCTATTCCACCGGCTCGCGCCACATGGTCCACGTGGGTGGCGCACCTTCGATCGGGAACACCTTGTCGGTCTCCACGAATCGGTAGCGCGCGTAGTAGGCGAGGTTCCGTTCCTTGTCGGTCTCGAGGTAGGTCGGGCTCCCCGCCTCGTCGGTCCGCACGAGCACGCACTCGAGCAGGCGACTGCCGTAGCCGCGTCCCTGATGCTCGGGATCGACGCCGAGCGTGGCGAGGTACCAGTGCTCCACCCGGGGATGCACTTCCTCGACGGCACGGAGGTATTTGAGCGTGCGGAACAACGAGCCGATCGCGACGGGCGCCACCGCGAGGAGGTGCAGCATCTGGCGCGCTTGGCGGCCGGCACTGGGCGGATAAGTCCCCGGCGGGAGCCACACCGCGACTCCCACGACCGTGCCGTCGACCATCGCGACCCACGCCTCCCCGTGTTTGTGGGCGTCGACCAACCCGCCGATGAAGAACGCTCGCATGCCGACCGTACGCGAGCGCTCGCGGGGGAGGAGGTGACGCATGATGGGTGAATCGTCAAACGCGCGGGCGAGTACTTCTGCCGACACACGGATCTGCGCGAACCGCAGCGGAAGTACTTCGACGTCGGTCACAGCTGCGGATCGTACGGTGACAATCGCACCCGTACCGGATCGCTGACTGCTCGGTTACCGGTAGTTGCCAGTGTGTCCGAGGCTGAAGCGCCCGGGTTGGGGAAAGATGGACAGACCGTGCGGGCCACTCCCGACGGGGATGCGCTTCACGAGTGCACCGGTCGTGGTGTCCACCACGTAGACGGCTCCGCTGTACCGACCGGTAACCCAGAATCGCGTGCCGTCGGCGCTGATGCCGCCCATGTCGGGTGTGCCACCGATGTGCCAGGTGTCGATCACCTTGCGAGTCGCGAAGTCGATCACCGAAATCGAGCCTCCGAGCCGGTTCGTGGCGTAGAGCTTGGTGCCATCTCGACTCGGGTAGAGGCCGTGGGTGCCGCGCCCGGCCGCGATGAAACCGACTTCGGTCATCGTCGCCGGGTCGATCACGGACACACCGTTGCGACCCTGGTTCGCGACGTACATCACCGTGCCGTCGGGAGACGACCGGACGTCGACCGGCATGCCGCCCACCTTCAGCTCGCCCGTGACCGTCATCGTCGCCAGGTCGATGCGAACGAGCCAGCCTGAGAACTCGCAGCTCGCGATCATGGTGGAGCCGTCCGGAGTGAAGTCGGCGTGGTTCACGCCGCTGTGCGCGATAGGCAGCGACTTCACGAGCGACCACGTCTTCGGATCCCGGAAGTCGACGCGGCTGTTGCGTTCGGCCATCACGATCGCACGCGTTCCGTCGGGCGCGAAGTAGAGGTTGTACGGATCCTCGACCGGGATGGCGCGCCCGGGCTTGCCGGTGCGCGGATCGATCGGCGTGAGCGAGTTCCCCTTGTTGTTGTTCACGTACAACGTGGAGAGGTCGTAGCTCGGCACCACGTGTTGAGGGGTTCTCCCGACCGCGTAGTGATCGATCACTTGCAGCGTGTTCGGATCGATCACGTCGACGGTGTTGGACAGGCTGTTCGGGACATAGACGCGCGTGGGGATGTCGGCCATCGTCGGCGCGAGCATTCCCACGCCCGTGTGCGCGTAGATGTTGACGCCCGGACCCGCGCCCATCGGGCCCGTGACCGTGGCACGGGTGGTGGTCGTGGTGTTCCGGGGCGAGGTGGAGCTCGTCGTGGAGGTGTCGTGCTCGTGGCTCGCCGGTGGCTCGCCGGCTTTGGTGCCGCTTCCGCTACAGGCCGCCAGCGCGGTGATCAGCAGGGCAAGTGCGGCGTGGCCCGATCGCCTCATCGAACCTCCAGGGTCGTGATGGTCGGGAGAATCGAAGGACTTTCCCCGCCGACGAGATACGCGACGCCGTTCATCACGGCAATGGCTGCATCGGTCACCGGCGTCGGCAACGTCCCGACCGGCGTGAACGCGATGGGAGTCGTGCCGCTCGGGTCGACATCGAGCCGCCACACCTGGTTGGAGATGTGGCCTGCGAGTTGGCCACCGAACACGTAGATGTGACCGCCGACCGTGGCCGCTACCGCGTCGGTCAACGGTTGGGGCAGCGTTCCCACCTGAGTGACGGTACCCGTCGCGGTATCGAGAGCCTGCACCGCGCGGACGGCACCCGACGCGTTGCCGGTGGTGGTCCCGCCGATCGCGTACACCTTGGTTCCGAGCGCCGCGACGGCGGCGTAGCGCACCGGAACCGGCAGGTCTCCGAGAATCTGAAACGTGACGCCGTCGGCGGTGGCGAGGGTGGTGGCGCGGACGCGCGCGCCGTCGTAACCACCGAGGATGAACGTGCGGTTTCCGATGGTCGCGGTCGCGAGGTCGGAGCGTGGAATAGGCAGCTTGCCGATCACGCCGACCGTGCCGTTGGCGTTGACCGCTTGTACGCCCGCGGTCTCGCTGGCGTTCCCGCCGCCGAACACCATGGCCCGGCCGCCGAGGCGTGCGCCGGCGGCGTCGTGCACCGCGGTGGTGAGCGCACCGGCGCGCATGACCGTCTTCGTGGTGGGATCAATCCGCAGGATCTCGCTGATCGTCTGCTTCGCGCCGTTGAAGCCGCCGAGGAGCAGCAGATGATCGCCATCGGCGACGAGCACCGCCCGCGCCGATGGCCGCGGCAGTTGGAATCCCGCAGCGGTGACCACGACTCGACCGGTGGGGGTGTTGGCCGTGGTGGTCGATGTCGGCTGCGAGCTCGTTGGCTTCGAATTCGTGTTGGTCGTGGTCGGGTGCGCGGTCGATGTCGAACCGCTCGAGCACGCCGTGGTCACCAGGCCGAGCGCGCACGCGACCAGACCAAGGGCTCTGCGAGACATCGACCCAGTCTGGACGACCGCGATGCGGATTCACGGGACGGCTCGGTCAACGGTCGGCAATTCTTGCGGAGCGCGAACAGGCACGGTCGGGCTTTAGGCTGAATGCGCCGCATTGTGCGCGTGCATGTGCGCCGGTCGCCGATTGCTGTGGAGAACCTTGTGTCGTTTGCTCGTCTCGTGCCCGTCGGCTGGGACGATCGAGCGCGCGCCGCGTACGGAGAAGTTGCCGGTGCGGCCCGTATCCCTGGCCGCGTGGTGCGCGTCGATCGGATCTCGTGCGTGGTCGCGGCGCCTGATGGCGAGCGGATCGCCCGGTTCGTCGATCTCCCGGCGGTCGGAGATTGGGTCGCGCTGGCCGAGGATCCGGACGACGAGCAATTGGTGATCGCCGCGATCGCACCGCGATGGTCGGCACTGACTCGTCACGACGCCGACCGGGAACGGGTGCAAGTGCTCGCGGCGAACGTCGACGTGGTGATGATCTCCGCGCCCGGAGATCGGCCGAGCGCGGCGCGCGTCGAGCGTGAGACCGTGCTGGGCTGGGAAAGCGGTGCCCAACCCCTGGTGATCGTCACAAAAGCCGACGTTGCGGCGCCGGGCTACGTGGAGGAGTTGCGGGCGCGCCTAGTTGGGGTCGAGGTCATCGAGACGTCGGCGGTGAGTGGGCTCGGCGTGGATGCCGTGGAGGCCGCGTTGGCGCCGTGTCGTACTGCAGTGATGCTCGGACCCTCGGGCGCGGGGAAATCCACATTGATCAATGCACTGTTGGGTGAAGACCGACTGGCGACGGGCGCGGTGCGTGACGACGATCGGCGCGGCCGTCACACCACATCGAGCCGCGAGTTGGTGGTCATCCCGACCGGCGGGGTGTTGATCGATACGCCGGGAGTCCGCACCCTCGGTCTGGGTTCCGTCGAGGACGGCCTCGATGCCGCGTTCGCGGATGTCGTCGCGATCGCGGCGCAGTGTCGGTTCGGCGATTGCGCGCACCACGGCGAACCGGGGTGCGCGGTAGAGGCTGCGGTCGCGTCCGGCGAGCTCGACTCGACCCGGCTGGAGAACTACCGCCACCTTGAAGCGGAGATCGTCGGCGACGGCCGGGTGGTCGATCATGTGGCCGCCAAAGCGAAACGCGAAGAAGACAAGCGGATCCAACGCCAAGCACGCAGTGACCGGTCCGGCCGATGACGGTGAGCGTCGACGCCGAGCTCGGCGCGGTCGACTGGGTGCAAGCCAAGGCGGACCTCGCGGCCGACGCGTTCGACAACGGTCGCACCTCGGCCGCGCTCCGGCGGTCGTTCGTACAATCGCAACACGTGGCCTTCGCGTGGGACGAGGATCGGCTCGTCGGCATGGCCCGCCTCCTCTCGGACGGCGTCTGCAACGCGTACTTGCTCGACGTGTGGACGAAGTCGTCGCATCGCCGCCAAGGAGTCGCCTCCGCGATGGTCCGCCGGCTCGTCGAGGCCGTGCCCGGTCAACACATCGGATTGCAGACCGACGATGCGCAGACCTTCTACTCATCATTGGGGTTTGCGCCCCAGCCCGAATTCTGGGCCCGGATCTCGGGCACGTGGCTGGCCAACGCGGCCGCCCAAACGGACTGAGCCCGCCGAACCAGTTGTATCGTCACGCCCCATGACCACCGCCGTGCGCAACGACTGGACCATCGCCGAGATTGGCGAGCTGTTCGAGCGGCCGCTCCTCGACCTCGTGCGCGACGCCGGCGCGGTGCATGCCGAGTTCCACGACCCGGCCGTCGTGCACGTGAATCAGTTGCTCTCCATCAAGACGGGTGCCTGTCCCGAAGACTGTGGGTACTGCTCGCAGTCGGTGCACAACAACACGGGCGTGAAGCCCGAGCCGCTGATGCAAATCGACGAGGTGGTCCGTACCGCGAAACGCGCGCAGGCCAACGGTGTGACCCGGTTCTGCATGGGCGCGGCGTGGCGCGACGTGAAGGACAACGCACAGTTCGATCGGGTCGTGGAGATCGTGCGCGAGGTGAGCGCGCTCGGCCTGGAGACGTGCGTGACGCTCGGCATGATGAATGCAGAACAAGCGAAGCGCCTCGAAGGTGCTGGTTTGTATGCCTACAACCACAACCTCGACACGTCGCCCGAGTACTACGACAAAGTCATCACCACCCGCACCTACCAAGACCGGCTCGACACCATCGCCGCCGTGCGCGAGACGAGCATCACCGTGTGCTGTGGCGGGATCATCGGGATGGGTGAGACCACGGACGATCGCGTGTCGTTCTTGCACCAACTCGCCACCCTCGACCCCCACCCCGATTCTGTGCCGATCAACGTGTTGTCACGCGTGCCGGGCACGCCGTTGGAGAATGCTCCCGATGTGAACGCCGACGAGACCATTCGCATGATTGCGACTGCGCGCATCCTCATGCCCGCGTCGGTAGTGCGGATCGCGGCCGGCCGCCACCTCATGAGCTTCTCGGATCAGGCGATGTGCTTCATGGCCGGCGCGAACTCCATCTTCACGAGCGAGCGCAACATCATGCTCACCGATACCACGCCATGCGCCGACCACGCGTCGGACCGCGCCATGCTCGCGGCAATGGGATTGCGGGCGCGAGTGTTGGAGCCGGTCGATGCTTGATCGCGTCACCGACCGGATGACGGATTCCGTCACCGTGCACATGGCGGCCACGCCGACGGCAGTGTGGGAGCTCGTGAGCGACGTGACCAAGATCGGCCGATACAGCCCGGAGACGTTCGATGCCGAGTGGCTCGACGGCGCCACCGGACCTGCCGTCGGTGCCAAGTTCCGCGGCCACGTGAAGCGCAACGGTCGGGGGCCCACGTACTGGGCCGGTTGCGTCGTGACCGAGTGCGAACCGGGTCGGGTGTTCGAGTTCGGCGTCGGCGAACCCGGCAAGGCGCTCAACACGTGGCGCTACGAACTCGCGCCCGCGGGCGATGGCACCGACGTGACCGAGTCGTTCACCCTCACGCCCAAGCTCGGTCTGCAGGTGTACTGGGTGCTGCTGGGATGGGCGCGTGGACCCACCAATCGCAACGGCATGCGCACCACC
>JANYLF010000242.1 GCA_025357995.1 Acidimicrobiia bacterium
GTTCGGCCGCTCCCGCGGACCGACGGCACGATGTGGTCACCGAGGAAGTGAACGGTCCTTCCCGGCCCACTCGTCGGGGGTGGTCCAGAAGAGCTGCGCTTGGAGAGGACCGCGCTCGTCGTTCTCGGGGATGGTCACGACCTCGCCGCGGCGCATGCCGATGCGATCGGCGACGGCGACGGACGCGGTGTTGTCGGCCTGCGGAATGGAGCACACCTCGGGCAGCGCCAACGTGGTGAACGCCTGATCGAGCGCGGCTCGCGCGCCTTCACTCGCGTACCCCCGACCCCACACGTCGGGATCGAACCGCCATCCCACTTCGACCGCGGGGAGCACCTCGGGGAGAAACATCGGGACACAGAGGCCCACGTAGCCGACGACTCGATCCGTCGTACGCTCGATCGCGATCCACACTCCGAAACCGCACGCGTCCCAATGCCCGAGCTGAGTCTCGATGAATGCGGCCGTCTCGTCGCGCGTGAACGCGCGGCCGTGCGGGAACTCCCACACCTCCCGCTTCGCGAACACCGCAGCGAGCGCATCCAGGTCGTCGGGAGCGAAGCGGCGAAGCGCCAGCCGCTCCGTCGTGACGTCGGGGAGCGGCGCGGCGATCGGCGCATGATTGCCCGAGGCCGGATGCATGCATCTTCTCTAGCACTCGAGACCAGGAGAGGCCCGACAATCCGGTCAGAGGTTGAGCAACTGGAGCGCGCCGGCATCCGCCTGGACACGGAGTTCGCCGTACCGCGCGACGAGAGAGGAAGCAGGATCGATCCGAGCCGTGATCGGGTTGATGCTCTCGACGTCCAGCGACTCGCCGGTCGCCGAGGCCGCGAGTAGACGAGCGCCGACCGAGGCTGCATCGGAGTGGGCCCGCACCACCAGGGAACGGTCGAGCACCGCGGCGAGGATCGATCGCCACGTCTCGTTCGCCGCGCCGCGGCCCGCGATCGCGACGTATGTCGCGTTCCGCGCGATGAGCTCGACCGACCGCGCCACATCGAACGCGACCGATTCGACCACCGCGCGTGCGAGCTCGCCGGCCGAGGTCGCGGGTGTCAACCCAGTGAACGCCGCGCGCGCGTCGGCGTGCCACCAGGGTGCTCGAGCACTGTTGAACCATGCGTACGCGCCCACACCATTCGCACCCGGATCAGTCACCGCGGCGAGCGACCACAACGTGTCGACCGTCGTGTTGGTCAGCTCCGCGAGCCACTCGATCGCGGTCCCCGCGGCCGAGAGGCCGGCCTCGACGACGAACCCGTCGAACGGATCGCGCGAGACCTGCGCGACGGTGGGGAGCGCGGCCACCGGACCGAGATGAGGGACCGAGACGTTCGCGGTTGAGCCCCACGAGACCATTGGCGTGTCGGTGTCGGCGCCTGCACCCAGCACCTCGCAGGCGCGGTCACCCGCGCCCAGGACCACCTGCGCGTCTGCTGGCAGCCCCAGCGCAGCGGCGCCGGTGGCCGACATGGACATTGCCGTGGTCGAGGCCACGAGCTCGGGCAACCGCGATCCCAGCGCGTTTCCGCACAACAACGTCCCGGCCAATGAGTACCAACCGGTACGGGACGCGAGCGTGAGATCGGTCACGACGCGACCGGTCAGACGAGCGACCACGAGATCCCGAGGTGCGAGCACCCATCGCGCCGCGGCGAAGGTCGACGGTTCGTGCGCCGCAACCCACGCGACCTTGGCGGCCGCGCAGCCGGGGGAGAGCACGAGGCCGGTGACCGCGCGGAACTCGTCGGGATCACCGAGCTGGTGAGCTTCCACGGTCGCGCGCGTATCGCTCCACACGATGCCCGGTCCGTGCGGCGCCAACGCGGCGTCGAACAATGCGAACGTCTCGCGTGCCGCACTGCACGCGACGGTCGAGACTTCCGAGTATTCGTGTACGTGCTCGGCTCGCAAGGTTGCGCACGCGTCGACGACCGACGTCCACCACGACTCCGGGTCCTGTTCGGCGCGCCCTGGTGCCGGCGCGACGGTCGAGAGCGAGACGCGTGCGATGCCGACCAGCTCGGCACCGCGCCACAACACGGTCTTCGTGACCGAAGTGCCCAGGTCCAGCGTGAGCACGACGCGTTCAGACACGACGGGGCTCAAACGCGACCGGGGTCTGGCTCACTTGCCGGCAAGACCTCGAACGACCTTCGCCAGCGCGGAGAAGTCTTCGCGTCCGTAGCCCGCCGCCGATGCCGCACCCAAGATCTGGCGTACCAACCCCGACGTGAGGAGCGGTGACCCGGTGCGGGCCGCGTAGGTGATGGCGAGGTCGAGATCCTTCGCCATGAGATCGGTCATGAACCCCGGCGCCCAGTTGTTCGACGCGGGACTCTCCGGAATCACGCCGGGCGCGGGCAGGCGGGTGCGTACGGCGACGCAATCGCCGGTGGCGTGGGTGAGGATCTCGTACAACTGCGCGAGGTCGACGCCGGCGCGTTCGGCCATCACCGTGGCCTCGGCCGTCGCCAACATTTGCGCGGCGTAGATCAGGTTGTTGCAGAGCTTCACCACCTGGCCCATCCCCGGGCCACCGACGTGCACGATGAGACCGGCAAACGGATCGAGCGCGGGCCGGGCCGCGTCGAGCGTGTCGGCCGCGCCACCGACCATGAGAGTCAACGTGCCCGCCTGCGCACCCGCGGTGCCACCCGAAAGGGGAGCCTCGAGGTACCCCGCGCCCGTCGCGATCACTCGAGCGTGTTGGGCGCGTTCCACCTCGGGATCGATCGTGGAGGTGTCAACCACTATTTTTCCGGGACCGAGCGCGTCCATCGCGGCGTCGAGCACCTCGACGACCTGTGGCGAGTTCGGAACGCAGAGGATCGTGACCTCGGACGCCGCGACCACCCCGGCGGGGCCGTCGGTCTCGCGCGCCCCGAAGGCGACGGCCGCGTCGATGGGGCCGCGGCTCCGCGATGAAACGGTGACGGTGTGGCCGGCTTCCACCAGGTGGCGTGCCATCGGCAACCCCATGGCACCCAACCCGATGAACCCCAACTGCATGGCGGTTGACGCTACCAGCGGTGGTTCGTACGGTGACGCCCGTGTCAGGTTCCGAACTCCTCTTCGTTTCCCAAGTCGCGCCGTATGCCGACGGTCCCGCGGGAGTCCACGGTGTGTTGGATCAGGCCGCGCGCGGCGTGGCGCAGATTGCGGAGTTGCACGGCCTGGTCCCCCGCAAGGTTGCCGACGTGCGCACCCTCGCGCCGGCAGAGATCTCGGTTGCGCGGGCGCTCGCGTTGTTCACGATCGGTGAGACGCCGTGGAGTGCCGAGCAGCGGTCGGTGGTGCTCGACCGCCTGCGCGCCGGAACCCTTGCGGTGTTGGCAATCCACTCTGCTTCGGACGCGTGCTACGGCTGGCCCGAGTACGGAGACATCGTCGGTGCTCGATTCGACGGGCATCCGTGGACGCAGACGATGACGATCGACGTGGTCGTCGCGGACCATCCTGCGACCGCCCACCTGGGATCTGGGTGGGAGTGGCACGACGAGGTGTATCAGTTCCGCGATCTCCGAAAGGACGCACGCGTGTTGCTCCGGGTGCCTCCCGGACAGCTCGACCTCGAGGCTCCGGGCGCGCATCCGCCTTCGTTCGGCTACCCGCTGGCGTGGTGTCACACCGAGGGCCTCGGCCGGGTGTTCACGACCGCGCTCGGGCATTTCCCCGCCGCGTGGGAGAGTCCGACCTACCTTCGTCACCTGCACGGCGGTCTGGAGTGGGCGCTGGCCACGGACAAGGTGAAAGGACGCTGAGTGACGAGCACCGACGACAACGATGACACCTCTCGTGAGGCCGCCGTGGCCGCGACGGACGATAGCGACGGGTTCGTGGTCGAACCACTGGACGATGATGATTGGGTCGTTCCCGTCTCCACGCCGCGAAACTTCTCGCCCTGGGCGCAGGCGATGCTGGAACTCGCCGCCGCCACACCGGAAGAGAAGGTCCCCACGAATGCGGCGTCGGTGCCGGGGTGGCGGGCGCGTACCCGTGGCCGCCTGACCGATTTGCTCGGACCGTTCCCCCGAGGGGTCGCCCTGAACGCCGAGCTCACGGATCCCGTCGACTGCGGGACTTATACGCGCGAACGGCTCGTGTACGACACCGAGTCGACGATGAGTGTGCCGGCGTACTTGCTCGTTCCTCACGACCGGCGCCGGCGCGGTCCGGCCGTGGTGGCGATCCACGGCCACGGGCCGGGGAAGGACGAGATCGTCGGCATCACCGACGAGCTGCATGAGCCGGGGGTTCCGACGGGCGATTACGCGCGCCAGCTCGTCGAGGCCGGCTACCTCGTACTCGCGCCCGATCTCCGTTGCTTCGGTGAGCGCGCCGATTGGGCGCCGGACGACAAGTACCTGTGCGACGCGAACCTCGTTGCAGCCGTTTCCGCCGGACGTAACCCGTTGACCGCGAACCTGTATGACCTCGTGTGCGCGATCGATCTTCTCGAGGAACACCCACTGGCCGACCCCAGGCGCATCGGTGTCGCCGGGTTCTCATACGGCGCGACGATGGCGTTGTTCCTCGCGGCCTGGGACACGCGCGTGCGCGCCGCCGTTGTATCCGGCTACTTCTCATCCTGGAACGCTGCGCATCGAGTTCCGTACAACCTGTGCGGCTCCCAGGTGCTGTTTGGGATGCTGGGCGAGCTGGAACATGTGGACCTCGGTGCCTTGATTGCCCCGCGTGCGCTCATGGTGGAGACCGGTTCCGAGGATCCGCTCTTCCCCGTTGCCGACGCCAGCGCGGCGGTCGAGGAGCTGGGGTCGGTGTACGACGCGATGCGCGCACCGAGCGGATCCTTGGAGCATCACGTGTTCGACGGTGGACACCGGTGGGACGGAACCACCGCACTGGCATTTCTCGAACGGTGGCTGTGATGACGATCGACGCTCGGCTGATCGAGTTGGGGATCGAGTTGCCGGGTCCGTACCCACCTCACGATCCGCTCGACGCGGTGGTCGTACACGGTGGCCGCGCGCGCACCTCGGGCCAGCTGCCGCGCGATCTCGCCGGAGCGATCGTCCATCAGGGTGTGCTCGGGGTTGGCGTGACCATCGACGACGGCGCGAACGCGGCGCGATGGTGCGCACTGAATGCGCTCTCGGTCCTGCGGGCCGAACTCGGTGATCTGGACCGCATCTACCGAGTGCTCACCGTGAGCGGATTCGTCGCCAGCGCGCCCGGGTTCGTGAGCCAACCTCAGGTCGTCGACGGCGCGAGCCGCGTGTTGTTCGAGGTCTTCGGCGATCGCGGTCGACACAGCCGTTCCGCCATCGGCGTGGCCGCGCTCCCGCGCGGCGGCTCGGTCGAGATCGAGGTCGAAGTGGCACTGGCATGAGCGGCACCTAATGGGCCCACGCATCGTCGTGATCGGGGGCGGGAGCTTCCAGTGGGTCCCGAAGCTGCTGGTGGATGTGGCCAACACGCGGTCGCTTGTCGACGCAGAAATCGTGCTCCAAGACATCGATCCCAAGCCGTTGCCACGGATGGTGGAGTGGGTGGAACACGTGGCGGCGAAGCGGTCGATCCCACTGTCGGTACGCGCGACAACCGACCAGCGTGACGCGCTCGACGGCGCCGACTACGTGGTGGTCACGATCTCCACGGGTGGCTTCGCGAGCATGCGCCACGACCTCGAGATTCCCCGTCGATACGGCATCGAGCAGAGCGTGGGGGATTCCGTCGGGCCCGGCGGTATCACGCGCGCGTTACGCAACATTCCGATCTTCCTCGGCATCGCCCGCGATATGGCGGAACTCTGTCCTGACGCGTGGATGTTCAACATCACGAATCCGATGACCGCGATCTGTCGGGCGGTGACTCGCGAGACGCAGATCAAGACGGTGGGCCTGTGTCACGAGGTCACGGTGATGCAGTTCTTCCTGTCGTTACTGCTCGACGTGGATTTCCGAGAGATGCGGTTGGAGATCACGGGCGTCAATCACCTTCCGATCATCACCGACTTCACCGTTGGCGATCGCGACGGCTTCGCGCTTCTCCGCGAGTTGATGGACGATCCGGCGCGAACGGCCGAACCGCTGGCCATGGACATTCCGGACGGCATCGAGCTCACGAAGATCTCGCCCGGTGACCGCTGGACGCGCGGTGATATCCTCGGCGCCAATCGACTGAAGTTCGAGTTGTTCTCCCGCTTCGGCGCGTTGCCCGCGGCGGGCGACCGTCACCTGGCGGAGTTTTTCCCCGGGTTCCTCACCGCGGAGTCGGACTGGGGGAAGCGCTGGGGTGTGGAGCTCACCACGATCGACGCGCGGGAGCGGTGGCAGGGACGCCACATCGCCGAGCTCGACGACCTGTTTGGCGCCCCCGAAATCTCGCGGATGCCCTCAGGGGAGTTGGTCGCCGCCGCAATCGACTCACTCATCACCGGTCACCGTCGGGAGCTGCCGCTGAACCTGCCGAACGCGGGACAGTGCCCCGACCTCCCTGCGAATGTGGTGGTCGAGAGCATGTGTGTGGTGGACGGCGTCGGGATGCGCGGACGAGACGAGGCCTCGGCGCCCGCGGTGTTGGCCGAGCAGCTGCGCCGCGTGTCGGTGGCGCAAGAGCACACCGTGGCTGCCGGCGTGAGTGGGAACCGAGCCGACGTGCTCGCGGCGATGATGGCGGACCCGCTCGCGGGCCGCATCGACTTCGACGCACTCGACGCGATGACGTCCGAGATGCTCGATGCGACCGCGGAGTGGTTGCCGCAGTTCACGTGAGTGTCGTTCGCGTCGCCCCGGACTCCCATGCGCTCGCACGCGAAGCCGCCGATCTCGTCGCGTCGGTACTGCGCGATGCCGTCACCGCGCGCGGCGCGGCCCACGCGATGTTCGCGACCGGGAACTCGCAGTTGGAGTTTCTCGATTGCCTGGTCGAAGATCCGTCGATTCCATGGAGCGCCATCGTCGGATTTCACATGGACGAGTACATCGGCATCGGCTCCGACCACTCCGCGAGCTTCGCTCGCTATATGCAGGAGCGCTTCGTGGACCGGATGCATCCGCGCGCGTTCCATCTCATCGACGGTCTCGCCGGGCCCGAGCCCGAGTGCGCCCGGTACCAGGCACTGCTCCACGAATTCCCGTTGGACCTGTGTGTGCTGGGTATTGGCGAGAACGGTCACCTGGCGTTCAACGATCCGCCGGTCGCCGACTTCGACGATCCACTCGACGTCAAGGTGGTCGAGCTCGACGTCGCGTGCCGGCGCCAGCAGGTGGGTGAAGGTCATTTTTCGAGCTTCGATGCCGTCCCCACTCACGCCATCACCGTGACGATCCCCGCGCTGCTCCGCGCCGTGGTGGTCGTGGCGATCGTGCCGGAGGCAAGGAAGGCCGACCCGGTCGCGGCCGCGCTGGAGGGCCCGGTGACGACGGCGTGTCCGGCGTCGAAACTCCAAGACTGCGATCACGCGGTCGTGTATCTCGAGCCGGCGTCGGCCGCGCGTCTGCGATCATCCTCGAGGTGAAGCCCGCCACGACCCGACCCGACTTTCGCGTCGTCGCGTTCACCGACTTCGGCGAACTCCGCCGCCGGTTCCCGCGGCTGCTCATCGGGCTGGTCTTTCTTGGCGTCGGGATCGCGTGCACGTTGCGGGCGCGGCTCGGAGTGAGCCCGTGGGACGTGTTGCATCAAGGCATCGCCGACCGACTCGGTGTGAGCTTCGGGCTCGTCGTCGTGGTGCTCGGCCTGCTGATTCTCCTGCTCTGGATTCCGCTCCGTCAACGTGCCGGAGTCGGCACGGTCATCAACACGTTGACGGTCGGGTTCATCACCGACTTCGTCTTCTCACAGATTCCCCGCTTGGATTCGTTCGGCGCGCGGTGGGCGGTGTTGGTGGCCGGGGTGGTATCGATCGCGCTCGGAGTCGGTCTGTACATTGGCTGTGGCCTCGGACCCGGCCCGCGCGACGGGTTGATGACCGGAATCGCGGCCCGCGGCTATCCGGTGTGGATCGTGCGCACCGCGCTCGAGTTCCTGGCATTGATCGCCGGATGGGCGCTCGGCGGCAACGTGGGGATCGGCACCTTGGTGTTCGCCGTGGGTATCGGCCCACTCGGCCATTGGTTCCTCCGCCTGTTCCATCTCGGAATCGACGCCGAGGATCCCGACCCTGACGCGACGTTCGCGGAATGACGGTGCCGTGACCGTCCGCGTCGGAGTGATCGGGACCGGATTCGGTGCTCGAGTCGTCGCACCCGTTTTCGCCGCGACGGACGGGTGCGCGGTCCTCGACGTGGTGTCGGCCCGAGACGCGTCGGCGGTCCGCGCGTTGTGTGCCCGCGACGACGTTGATGTGATCTCGGTGCACTCGCCGCCGATGTTGCACCGGGCCCATGTCGACGCGGCGATCGACGCGGGCCACGCGGTGCTGTGCGACAAGCCGTTCGGTCTCAACGCCGGAGATGCGGCTCATATGGCCCAACGCGCCGAGGATGCGGGCGTTGTCGGTCTTGTGAACTTCGAGTTCCGACACGATCCGATGCGCCAGTACCTGAAGGACACTCTCGAATCTGGCGCGCTGGGTGTGGTCGACGCTGTCGTCTGGACGCACGTGAGCAGTGGCTCGCGCGTCCCCATGCGGCCGTACGGCTGGTTGTTCGATCGAGCATCGGGCGGTGGGTGGCTCGGCGCGTGGGGTTCGCACGCGCTCGACGCGTTGCGGTGGTGGTTCGGGCCCCTGTTCGTCGACGCGGCGCAATTGACGACCACGATCGCGAGCCGTCCGGATCGCGATGGCTCGCCTCACGCGTGTGATGCGGATGACACGTTGCGCGTCTGGCTGCGCACCGAGGCCGGTGCCTGGGTCGCCATCACCTCGACATTCGCCGCGGAGGAGTCGGAGGTGCCCCGCCTCGTGATCGGTGCCTCAGAGGCGGTGGCGGAGGTCGTCGGGAACCGTCGAGTGGAAATCCGGCGTTCGGATGGGACGAACATCGAGTGGCGCGCACCAGAGGGTGACCGCAGTGCAGATCCGCACCTCGCTCCGATGCGCGCGTGGACCGTCGCCGTGCGCGATGCGGTGCGCACCGGGGTCGTCGCACCGGGGATGCCCACGTTCACCGACGGTCTGGCCGTCGCCCATACCATCGACGCGATCCGCGCCGCCTCCGCCGCCCGCCCGAGTTCAGGTGGTCATGGCGGTGAAGAGTCGCTGCCACCCGACGGGGTCGATCCCGCTGTGGTCGAGTAGGTCGAACGCGTCGGCCGCAGCAGTCTCCGCTCGAGACGATGTGCCCCAGAGCGCCGACGCCGCGAGTCGGGCAATAGCGCGGTCGAGGACCGAACCCGTGCCGTCGACGATGGCGAGCGCGTGGGTGATCTCGAGCTCGGCCTGCTCACGTTGGCCCTGGCGCGCCCAAGCGAAGGTTCGCGCCAGTGCGAAGCGGAATCGGTCGGCGTAGGTCACAAGCGCCGGTTCGATCTCGTCGCAGAGCGCCAACGCGTCGTCGGGGCGGTTGACGGCGACGAGCGCCATGGCCAATGCGACATTGTTCGCGACATCACTTCCCGCACCAAATGCCAAGTGGCGCGCGCGTTCCAACAGATCGAGTCCGATCGCGATCTCACCGGCTTGGAGCGCCGCGAGTCCGAGCACCATCCGCTGCTCATCGTTGATGAAGCGCTTGCCTTGGAGGTCACCGAGGGTCTCGGACGCGAGTTGGTACGCGCCGTCGGAACCGGTCATCACCGCGATCGCCACGCGCAGGAGTGACGGAAGCCGGCTCATCGAATCGTCGAGTACCTGGAAGCCAACCGTCTCGACTTCGTCGATCAAGGCGACGGCACGCGTGTAGTGGCCCGACATGGTTTGAGCGAGGATCAGTGGACTCATCGCTTGCAGCTCTCCCCACGGATCACCGAGGGTGCGGAAGATTGTGACGGCCGAACGCGCTTGGTCCATCGCCGCATCGGGGTCTCCCATCCAGACCCCGATATTGGCCAGGAGCACGTTCATCATTGCCCCGGCCCATCGGTTCCCGAGTTCCTCCGCCTCTTGGAGAATGCGAATCGCGAGGTCTCGCGCCTCTTCCATCCGGCCCTGGGTGAACCGTACCCAGGCCAGGAGTCCGAGGGCCCACGCGACGCCGCCCCAGTCGCTGAGCTCCGCGAACGTGGATGCCGACGTTTCGAGGCGGGCCTCCGCGCGGTCGTACTCGCCTTCGATGAACGACAACCACGCCAGGTTCTGGAGCGCCCACGCCTCGCCCCGCAGATCACGCGACGAGCGGAACAATGCCAGCGCTTCTTCGATATCGACGGCGGCCTTCTCGGAGTTCCCGCGGAACACCGCGGTCATGCCGGAGAACCGCAGCGCCTCCGCGAGGCCGTGTTGATCGTCGAGTTCGCGCCACGCGGCTACGGAACGGTCGAGCGTTTCGGTCGCGGTGGGGAGATCGCCCTCTTTGTACTGAACGTCGCCAAGAATGGTCGTGGCGGCCGCGAGCGCAAACGGATCGTCGAGCGCACGGGCGTAACGATCGACCACTGCGAGGTCGTGCCGCGCGCCTGGAGTGTCGCGCTGTTCCGCTCGGGCCCGAGCGCGCGCCAGGTGAAGCGCGAGCAACTCGGGAAGCTCGGTCTCGGCGACGAGTGGTATCGCGTTGTCGAGGTGGCGCGCCGCGGCCTTCCAGTCTTCGCGATGCTCGGCGCGACGTGCGGCGCGGGCGAGGAACGACGCTGCTTCCCGCGCCATCTCCGGCGGGAGTCCCGAACCGGCGCCGAGTTCGGTCAGGAGCGACGCGGCCAGGTTGAAGTGATATCCGAGGCGGTCCATCACCTCCTCGATTCGCCCGGATCGCTCGCCTTCGCGGGCCAAAGTCTTCGCCAGTAGTAGGTGGCGTCGCGCCCGCTCGGCCTTCGTGAGGGTGCCGTACGCGATCTCGCGGGTGAGCTCGTTGCGGAACGAGAACTCACCGTCGTCGAGGTTCAAGAGACCGGCATCGGCCAGCGAGGTGAGCGCCTTCTCGGCGTCGGCGCCGTGCGTCCCCGCGAGGACCTCGACGAGCGCGAGTGGACCCGACGCCCCGATGACGGCCGCGTCTTCGAGCACCGCTCGTTCCGGGGACGCGAGTCGGTCGAGGCGCGCCGCCACGAGGCCGTGGAGCGTGGCCGGCAGTTCTCCTGCACCGTTGGCGTCGTCGCACGTCATCGCCGCAAGTTCCTCGACGAAGAAGGGATTGCCTCCGGATCGGTCGCGCAACGCCGCCCGAATTTCTTCGGAGGTATCGGGCAGGAGCGCGGCGAGCAGTTCGTCGGTGTCGCCGGCTTCGAGTGGATCGAGGTGCACGTTCACCACGTTGTGACGGCCCGGCGGTGGTGTCCACTCGTCGGCGAACTCGGCGCGGGCAGTGGCGAGCAACATCGCGGGCAAGCCACTCAGGCGTTGCAGTAGGCGCGGGAGAAACTCGAGGATCTCGGAAGCGGCCCAGTGGAGATCGGAGAGGATGAGCACCAGCGGGCGCTCTTCGGCGAGCGCGGCAAGGAACGCGAGGCCGGCGCGCAGCGAGTCTTCCCGTGCCCGGCTCGGGTCTACGGCGTCGGAATGGCTCGGCTTGCCCATGAGGTGCAGGAGGCCGTCGGCGATCCGATTGACCTCGGGATCGGCGTCGGCGAGATGCATCACGGTGGCCACCGCGCACCGAGCGGCCGCGAGCTGCAGTTCGGTGTCGTCGTCGAGTCCCACGACGCATGCACTCGCGATCATCGACCCGATCGGGTACCAGACGTCACTCTCACCGTACGGAATGCAGTGGCCCGTGAGTACCCGTGCGCCGTGGGCCTCCTCGGCTTCGCGTCCGATCTCGGCGGCGAGACGTGTCTTGCCCACACCGGCTTCGCCGACCATGAGGATGAAGTGGGTGCGACGACGCGAAACGGTCGTCATCAGTGACGCGCGCAACACGATGAGTTCGTCGTCGCGTCCGACCAGTGGCATGAGGGGTCGGGCGCGGCGAAAGCCTGGGGGCGCGGTCGCGGTGATCGCGTGCCACGCGTCCACGGCTTCCTCGCGGCCCTTGACCAAGAGTGCTCCCAGCGGCGCGTACTCGACGGCGCGAGATGTCGCCGCGTAGGTGGCGGGCCCCACCACAACTTGGCCCGGCTGCGCGATCGACTGGAGGCGACTCGCGGTATTCACGACATCGCCCATGGCGGTGTAGTCGCCACCGGCGCGCAACGCGCCGACGAGCACCTCACCGGTATTCACGCCGACGCGCATTTGGAGTTCCATGTTCGTCTCGGTACGGAGTTGGTCGAGATGTTCCTGCATGCGCAGCGCGGCGCGCACCGCGCGCTCCGCATCGTCTTCGTGCGCGATCGGGGCACCGAAGATCGCGACGAGCGCATCGCCGATGACCTTGTCCACTTGACCGCCGTACGAGACGATGTCGGCCGCGAGCGATTCGAAGCATCGATCGACGAGGTTCTTCACGTGCTCGGGGTCGGCACTCTCCGACAGGCGGGTGAACCCGACGAGGTCGGCGAAGAGCACGGTGGCGACGCGGCGCTCGTCGTGGCGGGCCACCAGCGGGTGGCCACACGCCGGACAAAAACGCGCGCCCGCGGGAGCGTCGGAACCGCAGGAAGCGCACGTCATCACTCCAATGGTACGGCGGGCCGCCCGAATTCATTCCCGAATCGAACGTGGCGCTCGCCACGTCCGGGCGAACCCAGCCACCGCGCGGCCTCCTCACTGAAAATCGGGTCGGAACCGGGGCCTTCGGCGATACCGTGGAACCCATGTCCTTGTTGCGCGACCGTCGTTTGGCGCGCCTGGTGGTCGGCCAGGCCGTCAACGCCATCGGGAGCTGGTGCGCGCTCGTCGCCTTGTGGGGGTACGCCAGCTTCCGGTTCGACGCCGCGCCCACGCAGATCGCCCTGCTGGGTCTCGCGTGGGCTTTGCCGTCGGTGGTCCTCGGGCCGATCGGCGGGGTTCCGGTCGATCGGTTAGGCCCCAAGCGTGTCCTGGTGATTGCCGACACCGTGGCGGCGGGCGTGGCGCTGTTGTTCATCCTCGCCGGATCGTTCGAGGCGCTCATCGCGCTGGCCGCGGTCGAAGGCTGTACCAAGGCGTTCGCCGAACCCGCCTTCCAATCGCTGCCCCCACGACTCGTCGCACCCGAGCAACTCGCGTCGGCCAACGGTCTGCTCGCACTCGCGAGTCAGTCGGCAATCGCGTTCGGTCCGATGCTGGCGGCGGGTGCGATCGGCGTGTTTGGTTTCGATGGTGCGTTCGTGGTCAACGCGCTCACATACCTCATCGGGGTTGCCGTGTTGCTGCCGTTCCGGATCGGCCCGGCGCCGCGCGCGGCCGAAGCTGGCGCGGATTCGAGTGTGCGTGCCGATCTGCGTGAGGGTCTCGCGGTGGTCGGCGCGCGTCCGGCGTTGCAACGTCTCTTGATCCTGTCAACGAGTGTGTACCTCATCTGGGGCGCGTTCATCGTGGTGGAACCGATCTACGTGCGCGAGATCCTCCACGGATCACCGACCATGTTCGCGCTGCTCCAAACCACGTTCGGGGTCGGTCTCTTCGCGACCGGACTCCTCGTCACCCGGCTGGGTGATCGGGTCGCGCGCGTCGGAATCGTGTGCGCCGGCGCGATCGGTTCCGGGCTTGCTGCGATGGTCTACGTGGGGAGCGCGACGACCGCAGTCGCGTTCGGCGGGATCCTGCTGTGGGGCACCGTGACCGGCATGCTGATTGCTCCGTTGCGCACGCTGGTACAGCGCGAGTCTCCGGTGGAGGCCCACGGTCGCGTCTTCGCGCTCGATGGCACGTTGCACAACACCGCCGATCTCTTCGCGCTGACGATTGTGGGTGCGCTGGCGACGACCGCCGGCGTACAGGCGGCAGGGGTGGCGATGGCCGCGGTCCCGATCGTGGGTGGAAGCGTTATCGCATGGCGGTTCCGCCGGGCCGCGGCGACGACGCGGCCCGACGCCGTGGTCGAGGCGGTCGCCGCGTAGCCTGGATCGGATGCGCACACGGCTCGCCGACGAGGAAGTCGGGGCGAGGCTCGCAACGATTCCCGCGTGGACGCGTGAGGGCGACGCGATCGTCCGCACGTTCGAGTGCCCCGACTTCGCGGCGGCAATCGCGCTTGTCGTTCGCATCGGCTTCCTGGCGGAGGCCAAGGATCATCATCCCGATCTCGACGTGCGGTGGCGGCGGGTGCGGGTTCTGCTCACCACCCATGATCTCCACGGTGTGAGCGAGTGGGACTTCGAGCTCGCGGCCGCGATCGATGCGGTGGCGCCGTGACGATCGCGATCGTCCTGATTCTCGTCGTCGCGCTCGGTCTCGCCGTGGTGATCGCCGTGGCACGCGATCCCGGCCCGACGCCGGTTGACGTGGCGATCGGCTACACGCGAGCCCTCGCGAAGCGCGACTTCGACGCGGTGTACCGAATGACCGACGAAACGGTGTTGCAGGGCCACAACCGACCGATGTGGATTGCCGAACAGGAAGCCCGTCCCCACACCGCGATCGATGGTGCGGTGGTCGACGCGCAGTCGGCGGTGGTCACGGGCGACACGGCGCGAGTGGTGGTCGCGGTCGACGCGGGTGGTGGCAGTGCCACCGTGGCCTTGGCGCTGCGCCAACGCATCTGGGTCGTCGAGAGCTTCACCCCGCCGGAGACGTGAACGGAGCGGGGCCCGTCCGGCCCGGCCCGAAGGGTCACGAGGACAAGACGTGAGCGTGACCGGGCTGGTTCTCACGGGCGGCGCAAGTCGGCGCTTGGGCGTGGACAAGGCCACCCTGGTACTCGACGGGGAAACACTCGCGGGCCGTGCCGCGCGCCTCCTGGTCGCGCGTTGCGACCGCGTGCTCGAAGTCGGTCCCGGAGTCACGGAGCTTCACGCGGTGCGGGAGTCTCCTCCGGGCGCGGGCCCGCTCGCGGCACTCGCCGCGGGCACCGCGGCGCTGGCGGCAACCGGCGCGATCACGTCGATTGTGCTCCTCGCGTGCGATCTGCCGTGGGTCGAGTCGGTGCTCGACGCCCTCGTCGCGGTGCAGCTCGCCGACAACCCCGCGACCGTCGCGGTCGTTCCCGTCGACGGCGACGGTCGTCGTCAGTACGTGTGCGCGCGGTACGGACCGTCGGCGCTGCTCCGTGCGAGCACGCTGATTGCGGCCGGTGAGCGATCACTGCACGGCCTCGTCGAGTCGTTCCCGTCAGATGCGATCGTGGAACTCGATGGGTTCGCCGCCGGTACGTTCGCCGACATCGACGGGCCCGACGACGCACGCGCGGCCGGTATCGACCTGCGCCGGTAGCCTCCGCCGCGTGCCTTCCGATGTCACCCGCCGTCCGACCACGGCCGTGCGCGTGCGGGCCTGGGCCGAGGGGGCGTGGCGCGAACGGCCCGACCGGATCGTCACCGAAGAGCCGATGGAGATTCGGATTCACTCTCCTGGTTCCGATGCGGAGCCGCTCGCGGTGATCATGCGCACTCCGGGCCACGATTTCGAGCTCGCGGTCGGATTCTGTCTTACCGAGGGGATCATCGACCGCGCCGCCGACCTTGCCGAAGTGCGCTACTGCCTCGGACCCGATGCCGAGCAGGAGTACAACGTGGTCACGGTCGCCACTCGCGGTCCCGTCGACCTCACTGGTCGTGAGCGCACGTTTGTGAGTAGCGCGAGCTGTGGGATCTGCGGCAAGGCCACGCTCGATCAGCTCGAGGTGATGTGTGCACCGTTGGGCGCGGGTCCACGGATTGCGGTGTCCACGTTGGTGGGGCTGCCCGACCGCTTGCGGACCGGTCAGACCGTCTTCGACGCTACGGGTGGACTGCATGCGGCCGGCCTGTTCTCGGCGGACGGCGCGCTGCGTATCGCGCGTGAAGACGTCGGCCGTCACAACGCCGTCGACAAGTTGATCGGCCACGCGGTGCTCGCGACGGCGCTTCCGCTCGGCGATGACGTCCTCGTCGTCTCGGGTCGCGTGAGCTTCGAGATCGTGCAGAAGGCGGCGCGGGCGGGCATCACCGTCCTCGTGGCGGTGTCGGCGCCGTCGAGCCTCGCGGTCGCGACCGCCGATCGGTTCGGCATGACGCTGGTCGGCTTCGTGCGCGACGGCCGCGCCAACGTGTACACGGGTGCCGCGCGTGTGGAGACGACCTGATGGCATGGCCGGGCTCCGCTCGTATCAAGGCGCCGAAACGCGCCCAACGCGAGCTCTGGGTCGGGTTCTCGCCGAACGGCGTCGGTCAACAGAAGCCGAACCACTTCCTCGACATGGCCAAGACCGCGTGGGTGAATCGGCGCCATCTGCCGTTTGCGTGGCGCATCCTGAGCAAAGGGGTCTGCGACGGCTGCGCATTGGGCGTGGCGGGTTTTCACGATTGGACGATCTCGGGAGTGCACCTGTGCACGACCCGGCTCAACCTGCTCCGGCTCAACACGATGGTCGCACTCGACCCCGCGGTGCTGGGCGATGTGGACGCGCTCCGCGCCCTGGATGGCGCGGCCCTCCGCGAGCTGGGGCGGTTGCCGTATCCGATGATTCGGCGGGCCGGCGAGCCCGGCTTCCTTGTGGCCACCTGGGACGAGGCCCTCGATCTGATCGCCGATCGGATACGCGTGTCGGAGCCCGACGCGTTCGCGCTCTACCTCACGGCACGCGGTATCACCAACGAGGTCTATTACGCCGCGCAGAAGGCGACGCGATTTCTCGGGACCAATAACGTCGACAACGCGTCGCGTGTGTCACGCGCCTTCGACTACCGCGCTGAAGCGCGCCATCGGTGCCGCTGCCACCACCTGTTCGTACACCGATGTGATCGAGAGCGAGCTCATCGTCTTGTTCGGCAGCAACGTGGCGAACGGTCAACCCGTCTTCATGAAGTACCTGTACCTCGCGCGCAAGCGAGGCGCGAAGGTCGTGGTGATCAATCCGGTTCGTGAATCGGGTCTCGAACGGTACTGGGTGCCGAGCAACGCGGAATCGGCGATGTTCGGAACCAAGATCGCCGACGAATTCTTCGGCGTGCATACTGGCGGCGACGTCGCGTTCATCAACGGCGTGCTCAAGATCATGCTGGCCGACGGTGGCGTCGACGATGCGTTTGTCCGTGACCACACCGTCGGCTTCGAGGAGTTGCGCGCCGAGATCGAGGCCGAGTCGTTCGAGGAGTTGGAACGTGCCTCCGGGACGACGCGCGACCAGATGCGACAGTTCGCGAAGTTGTATTCCGATGCGAAGACCGCCGTGCTCGTGTGGTCGATGGGAATCACGCAACACCGACGCGGCACCGAGGCGGTCACCGCGATTGTCAACCTCGGGTTGGCGCGCGGGAATATCGGTCGTCGGGGGAGTGGCCTCATGCCGATTCGCGGTCATTCGGGCGTGCAGGGCGGCGCGGAGATGGGCGCGTACGCGACCGCATTTCCCGGCGGTCTGGCGATCACCACCGAGAACGCCGCGGCCCTGAGTGCCCGGTACGGATTCGCGGTCGGCGATCGGCCCGGGCTCACTGCGGAAGAGATTGTGATCGCCGGCGGGCGCGGCGAGATCGACGTCTTGTACTCGAGTGGCGGCAACTTCCTCGATGTCCTGCCCGATCCGGGCGCGGTCGAGACGGCGCTCGCACGGGTGCCGGTGCGCGTGCACCAAGACATCGTGGTGTCGAGTCAGATGCTCGTCGATCCGGGCGAGGTCGTGGTGCTCTTACCCGCGTGCACTCGCTACGAACAACGTGGCGGCGGTACCGAGACCACGACCGAGCGCCGGATCATCTTCAGCCCGGAGATCGACGGTCCGCGCGTCGGCGAAGCGCGCGCAGAGTGGGAGATCTTCTGTGACCTCGCGGCACGGGTACATCCCGACCGCGCGGAGCTCGTTGCGTTCGCGGATGCCGACGCGATCCGCGCCGAGATCGCGCAGGTCGTGCCTATGTACGCGGGCGTCGACCATCTCGGCAAGCTTGGCGATTCGGTGCAATGGGGTGGGCCGCGGCTCGGCGCCGACGGCGCGTTCTCCACGCCCGACGGTAAGGCGCATTTCGCGGTCGTGCGTCCGGCGCCCGACGACCACGCTCCGAACTCTGATGGGTCGGACGGTGGACGGCCGGAGACGTTCGTGCTGAGTACCCGCCGGGGCAAGCAGTTCAACACGATGGTGTTCGCCGAGACCGACCCGCTGACGGGTGCGCCGCGCGACGGAGTCCTGATGAACGGCGACGATGCGCTCCGGCTCGAGATGACCGCCGGTGCGCCGGTGATTCTTCGGTCGGAGCACGGCGAGATGCGGGCGCGCGTGCACGTCGCGTCGATCCGATCGGGCAACGTCCAGGTCTTCTTTCCCGAGGGCAATGTGTTGTTGCCCTCGGGGATCCGTGATCCCGATTCGGGCGTCCCCGACTACACGACGCGCGTCGAGATCGTCCCGGCCTGAACGCCTCCCGAGGCTCTTGCGGAGCGCAACCGGCGCGGTCTGCCAGAATCGCCGACGATGGAACCCGACGCACTGATCGAGATGTTCGGCGAGGTGTGCGTCGCCATCACTCAGGCGGTGAGTCCCATTACCGGCGCGGACCGTCGGGCGCGTACGGCTCGGCCCGGGCAGTACGCGATCGATGTCGTCGCCGACGAAGCTGCGCTGAAGGTCCTCGGTGGACGGGAGTTCACGATCGTGAGCGAGGAGTCCGGAGTTACCGGCCTGCCGAATGGCGAGATCACCGTGGTGATCGACCCCATCGACGGCTCGAGCAACGCGTCGCGCGACATTCCGTACTGGGCGACGAGCCTGTGCGCACTCGACGAGGACGGGCCGCTGGCGGCGATGGTGGTGAACCACGCTACGTTCGTCGTGAACACCGCGGTGCGTGGTCAAGGTGCATTTCGCGACGAGGTGCAACTGCACCCGTCGGACGTCACGCGCGTGGAGGACTCGGTCGTCGCGCTGAGCACCTTCCCGAACCGGATGCTCCAGTGGAAACAGTTCCGCGCGTTGGGGTCGTGCGCTCTCGCGCTGTGCGATGTGGCCGCAGGGGTGTTCGACGGGTACTTCGACGGCGGCAGCGTCCACGCGCCCTGGGACTATCTGGGCGGGTACCTGATCTGTCTCGAAGCCGGGGCGCAGGTGGTCGACCTGAATGATCGGCCGCTCGCGCTCGGTGACCCGAACGCACGTCGCCATCTCATCGCGGCGGGGACATCCGAACTGCTCGCGACGTTGCGCAAGGCTGCGGGCTAAGTGGGCGTGGATCTCCTCGAACTCGCGCGTCTCGCGGAGTCGGCGGCGCGCGCGGGCGGTGAGATCGTGCTCGCCGGTTTCGACGACCCGACCAATGTGCGCGAGAAGTCTCCGGGCGATTGGGTGAGCGACGTCGACACATCGAGCGAACGCGCGATTCAGGCGCTCCTCGCGGAGGGCGCGCCGTCGATTCCTTTCTTCGGCGAGGAGAGCGGCGGCACGCGCGCCGAACTCGGTTGGATCTGCGATCCACTCGACGGCACCGCGAACTTCTTGCACGGGTTTCCGGCGGTGGGGGTGTCGATCGCGCTCGTACGCGACGGTGTACCGATCGTCGGCGTGGTCCACGCGCCGTTGTTGCACGACACGTATATCGCGACGCTTGGCGGTGGCGCGACGCGTAACGGAACTGCGTTGCACGTGTCGACGCGCGAACCGTCGCGCGCGATGGTGGCGACCGGTTTTCCGTTCCGTCACCCAGACCTCAAGGATCCGTACCTCGGGATCTTTGGGCGCGCGTTGCGAACGTTCGAAGATCTGCGTCGTGCCGGGGCCGCGAGCCTCGACCTGGCGTGGACGGCAGCGGGGGTGTTCGACGGGTATTTCGAGCTCCGGCTCGGTCCGTGGGACGTTGCCGCGGGAGCATTGCTCGTGCGCGAAGCGGGTGGGATCGTGACCGATTGGACCGGTGACGACCGGGCGTGGCTGGACTCCGGCGACGTCGTGGTGGGCCCCCCGGCGGTGCATTCGGCCATCCTGGAGTTGGCCCGGGAATCGGGTATCCAGGGTTCCGGCGTCGGAGCCGATAAAATCGTTTGACCGACCGGTGCTCCATCTGGAAGTCTCCGGTCCGAACACAGAACACGACAACGCCCGCATACGAGCCAGGGAAATGACCACGATGCATCGCCTCGCCGAGTTCCAGCACCAGCATGACGCTGGGCTCGCGCGCGCGTATGCCCTGGCCTCGTGTGTGATGCCGACGACCGCTTCGTGGACCGACGCCCCGATTTTCCGGGCAAATGTCACCGGCACGAAGCGCCGGCCCCGGCCCCTGATCCTCTCGCCCTAGCGAATCCGCTAGCGCAAGTACTGACCAGGCCGCCGGGGCAACCCGGCGGCCTTTCTGTATTTCCGGCCAGCTTTTCGGCTTGATTCCCAGGCCGTTTCGATCACCCGAGACCCGACAACCCGACACCGACACAGATCAGGGGGCGAAGACCATGTTCGCATTGCAGTGGGAAATGACCGACACCGAGGAATGGCGTGACCTGG